>ONSR01000076.1 GCA_900320565.1 uncultured Prevotellaceae bacterium | reverse complement strand
CAAGGACGGACAGATGAAGGTAACCGTCAACGGTCAGACTTATCAGGTAGAAGTTCCACAGACGAAGGCTCAAGGTCCTCGTGTAGCAATGGCTCCTGCTGCTCCAGAAGCTCAAAAAGGTGGCACAAAGAACGTGAATAGCGAGCTCCCAGGCACAGTTACGAAGATTAATGTTGCTGACGGTCAGCGTGTAAAGCGTGGCGATGTGCTGCTCGTTCTCGAGGCTATGAAGATGGCCAACGACATTGTGAGCGAAGTGGACGGAACCGTTAAGCGTGTTGCAGTCACTCAGGGACAGAGTGTCAATCAGGGCGACCTTCTCGTAGAGATGGTGGCAGATTTCGAGGCTGCAAAGGCAGAGGTTACACCGAAGCCCGCTCCCGCAGCTCCTGCTCCCGTTGCAGCACCTGCTCCCGCTCCCGCAGCTCCTGCCGGCGCAAAGACCGTTACCGCTCCTCTGCCAGGCACTATCACAAAGGTGACAGTCAAAGTGGGTGATACTGTTAATGCAGGCGACACAGTCCTCTTGATGGAAGCAATGAAGATGGAGAACAACATCACTGCAGAGTTCGGTGGTACCGTCAAGGCTATCCTCGTAGAGACAGGCAATCAGGTACAAAGCGGACAAGCACTCGTTGAGCTTGACTAATATAATTAAGGAATAAGAGTTAAGAATTAACTTGTCAACTCGTTAACTAGTTAACATAACAATATGAAAAAATACATTAGTCTGCTCCTGCTCCTTCTTGTTGCAACGCCACTGCTTGCTGCAGATTTCAACATGGAGGAAGGCTTGAGCAAATTCATCAATGAGATGGGCTTTGTCACCTTCTTTGTACAGGAAGAAGGTTGGAAGAATGCCGTCATGATACTCATCGGCTGCTTCCTCCTTTATCTTGCCATCAAGAAAGGGTACGAGCCCTTGCTGCTCCTTCCCATCGCTTTCGGCATGATTCTCAGCAATCTGCCTGGTGCTGGTCTTTTCGATTCTAATATGTGGAACAACGAGTTCCTCAATCCAGCAAGTCCTAACTACCACAGCTACGGCTACATTATGGCTCATGGTGGTTTGCTCGACATCCTTTATATAGGTGTAAAAGCAGGTGTCTATCCTTGCCTCATCTTCCTTGGTGTAGGTGCAATGACCGACTTCGGTCCACTGATTGCCAACCCCAAGAGCCTCTTGCTTGGTGCTGCTGCACAGCTTGGCATCTTCGCTACCTTCCTGGTAACACAGATTGATGTCTTCGGTTTCTCTGTAGCACAGTCCGCTTCCATCGGCATCATCGGTGGTGCGGATGGTCCTACCGCTATCTTCCTGACGTCTAAGCTTGCTCCTGAACTGCTTGGTCCTATTGCTGTGGCTGCTTATAGCTACATGGCTTTGGTGCCCGTCATTCAGCCTCCCATCATGCGTGCCCTCACGACAGAGAAGGAGCGCAAGATTCGCATGAGCCAGCTCCGCACAGTCAGCAAGAAGGAGAAGATTATCTTCCCAATCGTTGTTGCCATCGTGGTGAGCCTGATTGTTCCTTCTGCCGGAACGCTCATCGGCTGCCTGATGCTTGGCAACCTCTTCAAAGAGAGCGGCGTGGTGGAACGTCTGAGCAAAGCAGCACAGAACGAGTTGAACAACATCGTAGTCATCATGCTGGGTGTTACCGTTGGTGCTACTGCTACAGCCAGTGCCTTCCTCAACTTCCAGACCATTACCATCCTTTGCGTCGGCATCGTTGCCTTCGGCATTGGTAGTGCAGGCGGTGTGCTGATGGCAAAGGTGATGAACCTCTTCCTCAAGGAGAAGATCAATCCCCTCATCGGTTCGGCAGGCGTCAGCGCTGTGCCTATGGCAGCACGTGTCAGCCAGGTCGAGGGTCAGAAGGCCGACCCGAGGAACTTCCTCCTGATGCACGCTATGGGTCCCAACGTGGCTGGCGTCATCGGTAGTGCCGTTGCAGCAGGTATTCTGCTCAGCTTCTGCGGTTAAAGACCATTAACCCCCTTCAAGAGGAATTTCCTATGCTGCCCGAGAGTTTCTATATTGGATGCTTTCGGGCAGTATGTAATATATATATTGTTTACCCAGATGGATGCAATTAACAATCTCTTCTCTCTGCTCAGCTCTGTGCTTTGGGGCTGGCCGATGGTTATACTTTTGCTGGGCACGCATGTGTTTCTCACTTTCAGGCTTCGCATTCCACAAAGGCGATTGCTGACTGGCATCCGTTTGTCTGTAAAGAAAGATAAAGGGGCAAAGGGCGATGTGTCTCAGTTTGGAGCTTTGGCGACGGCTTTGGCTGCTACTATAGGGACGGGTAACATTGTCGGCGTTGCAACAGCTGTAGCTCTTGGCGGACCTGGAGCTGTGCTGTGGTGCTGGCTGACGGGTATCTTCGGTATGTCCACGAAATATGCCGAAGGTTTGCTTGCAGTAAAGTATCGCGTGAAAGGTAGTGACGGCAGAACTTATGGAGGTCCCATGTATGCTCTCGAACTTGGTCTTGGCATGAAATGGCTGGCTTTGACCTTTGCTATCTTCACAGCCCTTGCCAGCTTCGGAATAGGATGTACTGTGCAGGCCAACTCTATTGCTCTTTTGGCGAACGAGACCTTTGGAATCCCGACTTGGATAGTAGGCGTGTTCATCTGCATATTAACTGCACTCGTCATCATGGGCGGCGTGAAGTCTATTGCCCGTGTCTGCACCATTCTCGTGCCCTTCATGGCTGCGCTCTATGTGATAGGTTGTATAGCCATCCTTTGCATGAACAGCAGTTTCGTTTGGCCTGCAGTCAAGCTCATTGTCGAGTCTGCTTTCAATCCTGTTGCAGCAGGTAGTGGTTTCGTTGGAGCTACGGTAATGATGGCAGCCCGATATGGCATAGCTCGAGGTTTGTTCTCCAACGAGAGTGGTATGGGTAGTGCACCAATTGTGGCTGCAGCGGCTCAAACACGCAACCCAGTTCGGCAAGCTTTGGTTTCGAGCACAGGAACATTCTGGGACACCGTCATTATCTGTGCCCTTACTGGTCTTGTACTTGTAAGCAGCATCTTGGCTTATCCCGATATCAGTTACGCTGACGGAGCAGCCCTGACAAAAGTGGCTTTCTCCAAGATACCTTATGTTGGAGCGCCTTTGCTCACTTTCGGCATCCTGACCTTTGCCTTCAGTACCATTCTTGGCTGGAGCTATTATGGTGAGAGTGCCGTCAACTACATCGAGCATCAGCGCATCAACCGCTTCTATCGCATCCTTTATATCGTGGCACTTTTCTTTGGTAGCATCATCAGCCTTGACGTTATCTGGAACATTGCCGACACGATGAATGCGCTCATGACTATTCCAAATCTTGTAGCTTTGCTCCTCTTAAGTGGTGTTGCTGCTCGTGAGACCAACAAATACCTTTGGGGAGGCCGTCTTGATGAGGACATGGAAGATATTGCTCACGAAAGAAACACTAAACCCTAAGCTATGAACGAGGTCCTGACTCTTTTCGAACTGAACAGCCTGGTACATGAGGTCATCGAGGATAACTTTGATGAGCAGTACTGGGTGGTGGGCGAGTTGAGCGATGTCAGCACACCTGCTTTCGGTGGACATTTCTATGGCGAACTTGTTCAGAAAGATGAAGAGAGCGACCGAATCGTGGCTCGAGCAAGGATAACCTGTTGGGCCCGCAACTATAACATAATAAGGCTACGCTTCCAGAAAGAAGCGGGCGAGACACTTCGTAAAGGCCTGCAAGTGAAGCTGTTGGTCGAGGTCAACTTCCACGAACAATATGGCTACTCGCTCAATGTCGTCGATATTGACTCGACCTTTACGCTTGGCGACCTTGCTAAAAGGCGTCGCGAGATACTCCAGCAACTCGAGAAGGATGGCATCTTGCACGACAATCAGAGCCTTCCTCTGCCACGATTGCTGAAACGAATCGCAGTCATCAGTAGTGCCACTGCAGCCGGTTATGGCGACTTCTGCCATCAACTCGAAGAGAACGACTACGGCTTCCATTTCGATGTTCAGCTCTTCCCAGCCGTCATGCAAGGCGAACAAGTTCCAGAGAGCATCATAGCAGCCCTCGAAGAAATCAGAGAAGAGCCGCCTTTCGACCTTGTTGTCATCATTCGGGGTGGGGGAGCAAGCAGCGATTTGAGCGACTTCGACAGTTATGAATTGGCGGCTTGCATCGCACTCTATCCCTTGCCAGTACTGACGGGAATCGGACATGAACGCGATGAAACGGTGCTCGACTATGTGGCTCACACGAAGGTCAAGACACCGACTGCAGCAGCGGCTTTCATCATAGAGCATCAAGCCGAGGAAGCGGCATTGCTCGACGACCTATATCAGCGCATCACACATTCTGCGAAGGAGCAAATCCAGAGAGAGAAGCAGCGGCTGGAGCATCAGAGAGCGGTCTTGCCATTGATCTTCATGGGCTTTTATCAGAAAGGGGAGAACAAGCTTGTGCTTCTCAGTCAACGCCTTTCAAGCAGCGCCAAACAAAGCCTTGAACGCGAGAAACATAGCCTCCAACTCATGCAGCAACGCTTGAACAGCCTCGACCCAAGACTGCTCTTAAAACGTGGCTACACCATCACAACTTGTGGCGGCAAGCTTGTCCGCAGTATCGAAGGCCTTGCCGAAGGTGAAGTCCTCACGACACAAACAGAAAAAGGAGAAATATACTCGAAAGTAATCTTAATTCAAAAATAATAAATTCAAAATTCAAAAGAACTCCCCCAAGGGGGAGCGGAGAGGGGGCCGCAACATGAACGAACTGACTTACGAGCAAGCGATGCAGAAGCTCGAACAAATGGCATCGCAGATGGAACATGGCGAAATTGGCATCGATGAGATGGCAGAACGTCTTCGTGAAGCACAAAAGTTGATGAAGTATTGTCACGAAAAGCTCTACGAAGCAGAAAAAAACTGCAAATCCTTACTGAATGTCGAGGAAAAAGAGTAATTTTGCAGCGCAATAGATAAAGTAGTTAAGTAGTCAAAGTAGTTAGAGTAGTTAAGCCGAATGATTGGGCTGTTGTTTCGACCGAAGCAAGGTATTGGCATAACTACTCAGCGCGATAGCGCGATAACTACTTAACTTCATAACTACCATAAATGAAAAAGACTTATGAAAGAAATCGATTGGAGTAACCTCTCGTTTGGTTACATGAAGACTGACTACAATGTGCGCTGCTACTATCGTAACGGTGCATGGGGTGAGATAGAAGTTTGCAGCGAGGAGACCGTTCCCCTGCACATGGCTGCAACCTGTTTGCATTACGGGCAAGAGGCTTTCGAGGGACTGAAGGCTTATCGTTGTCCTGATGGAAAGGTACGCGTGTTCCGTTCTGACGAGAATGCAGCCCGTCTGCAAAGCACTTGCCGAGGCATCCTGATGCCCGAGCTTTCCACCGAGAAGTTCAACGAGATGGTCGATAAGGTGGTGCGCCTCAACGAACGGTTCATCCCACCTTATGAGAGCGGAGCAACACTATATATCCGTCCTCTCCTGATCGGCACGAGCGCTCAGGTTGGCGTTCATCCTGCCAGCGAATACCTCTTCCTCATCTTCGTCACACCAGTTGGCCCGTACTTCAAGGGCGGCTTTGCCACGAATCCCTACGTCATCATTCGCGAGTACGACCGCTCTGCACCTCTTGGAACGGGCATCTACAAAGTGGGCGGCAACTATGCTGCCAGCCTCAGAGCCAACAAGATGGCCCACGACCTCGGCTATAGCTGCGAGTTCTACCTCGATGCGAAAGAGAAGAAGTATATGGACGAGTGCGGTGCAGCCAACTTCTTCGGCATCAAGAACAACACCTACGTCACACCGAAGAGCAGCAGCATCCTGCCCAGCATCACGAACAAGAGCCTGATGCAGCTGGCTATGGATATGGGTTTGAAGGTAGAGCGTCGTCAGATTCCTGAAGAAGAGCTTGCCACCTTCGAAGAGGCTGGAGCTTGCGGCACAGCAGCCGTCATCAGCCCCATCGAGCGCATTGACGACCTCGACACCAAGCAGAGCTACATCATCTCGAAGAACGGCGAACCTGGTCCCATCTGCCGCAAACTCTATGAGAAGCTTCGCAACATCCAGTACGGCATCGAACCCGACGAACACGGCTGGACACGCGTCGTGATAGAATAATAAGAGAATAAGAGCAAAAGAAGAGCGCTGCCTGGATTCGTACCAAGCAGCGCTCAACTTTTATCGTTTGACTTTATCTCTAAACTCTAAACTTTAAACTATCAACTATCAACTATCAACTGTCAACTATCAAAGTTACTCCCATCCCTTCACCATCTTGATGGCGGTGATGGCGCATTCGTCGCCCTTGTTGCCGAGCATGCCACCACTGCGTTGCTCAGCCTGCTCCAGCGTGTTGCAAGTCAGCAAACCATAGATGACGGGCACTTTGCCTTCGCGGTTCAGGTCGGCCAAGCCTTGCGTCACACCCTGACAGATATAGTCGAAGTGGGGCGTGTCGCCCTTAATGACGCAACCGATAGCGATGACGGCATCCACAAGACCCGAGCTGGCAAAACGAGCCGAGCCATAGATCAGCTCGAAGCTGCCGGGAACAGGCTTCACCTTGATGTCCTCTTCGCGAACACCATGCTTGATGAGCGTTTGGCAAGCACCTTCCAGCAGGGCGCTGGTAATCTTGTCGTTCCACTCGCTCACCACGATACCAACCCTTATGCCCGTAGCATCAGGCACCGAATTGATGTCGTATTCAGATAGATTATGAAGAAAAGAAGCCATCTTTTTTTAATTCATAATTCTTAATCTTCTTCAATTCATAATTCATAATTATAAATGCATAATTGTTCTTTGCAAAACTTCGGGCGTAGCCTTTATTGTGAATTATGAATTATGAATTATGAATTGCTAATTGTGAATTATGAATTGCTAATTGTGAATTGTTTACTGGGCTGCCTCGATGTACTTGTCAATCTCGTAGTACACGCTGCTCTGCTGGTACTTGCTCTTGATCTGGTTGAAGCACTCCAGAGCCTTGTCCTTCTGGCCGAGAGCAATGTAGATCTGACCAGCCTGCAGCAGACAAGTGGGGCTGATGGTATTGTTGTCGGCATCCTTAGCGGCTTTCACGAGCAGATCTGCAGCTTTCTCGTTCTCGCCGAGCTCAGCATAGCAGTTGCCCTTCAGAGCCGTTGCAGCGGGGCTGATCATAGCGTCGCCACAGCCGTCGAACTTGTTCAGCATGTCGATAGCCTCCTGATACTTCTCCGTAGCAGCGTAGCACTTAGCGGCATAGAGGCATGCCAAGTTGCCAGCCTTCGTGTTCTTGAACTCATCGACAATAGCGAGGAAGCCCATGTTGGTGCCGTCGCCGTTCAGAGCCTTGTCGTAGTTGCCGTCCATGAAAGCCTGTTCAGCGGGGAAGATGCTCTCGTTGGCACGGTTGTTGCGCGGAGTGATGTAGAACTGATGAATGAGCAAAGCGATGATGATGATGGCGAGCAGGCCACCGATGCCCCAAAGGATTGCTTTCTTGTTTTTCTCGTAGAATGAAATAGAGGTAGAGAGCGTCTGGTCGAACTCATTTACCTGCTTTTTTGCTTGTTTCTTAGCCATTTTAGTTATTGTTATTAATAAATTTGCGTGCAAAGATACAATAAAAAGTGAAAAGAGAAAAGTGAAAAGTGAAAAATTATTCCTTAACTTATATATTTATGACTTCCAGCCGCACTCTGAGCCGTTCTTTGCCGGAAATATTGTGTGTCGAAATGGGATGTTGACTTTGTTGAGGTTGTTGAGGTTGTTGAGGGTTAGAACGGCAAATCCATTATTGGTTCTTCTTCGCAGGCAAAAAGGCATGGCATCAAGGTTTCGGATTTCGCAATGTCCTTAATTTTTCTTCGGAACTGGCTGTAAACCTTTAAGTCTTCTATTTCTTCACGACGTTTTTGAAGATTGGCGGCAATACCAGTAGTCGAGGAACCAGCAAAGGGGTCAAGTACCCATGCGTTCTTGTTGGTTGAAGCAAGGATGATGCGTGTCAGCAGAGCAAGTGGCTTTTGTGTGGGATGCTTGCCACAAGCTTTTTCCCAAGGTGCAATTGCAGGCAAACGCCAAACATCTGTCATTTGCTTGTCGTCGTTCAGTTGCTTCATCAGCTCATAATTGTAGCAATGTGCCACCTTCTTGCTTTTGCGAGCCCAAATAATAAATTCGGTGGAATAAGTAAAATAGCGACAGGAAATGTTTGGCGGCGGATTGGTCTTTGCCCAAGTTATGACATTCAGTATTTTGAAGCCAAGTTCAGTCAGGCTATTGGCAACTGAGAAGATGTTGTGATAGGTGCCTGAAATCCAAATTGTCCCATTGTCTTTAAGTTTATCGCGGCAAAGACTTATCCATTTTTTGTTGAAGTCGTCGATTTGCTCTGGCGAACCGCCTTTGTCCCATTCGCCCTTGTTTACGCTCACGATTTTGCCAGCCTGCACACTAATTCCGTCGTTTGAAAGGAAATAAGGCGGGTCGGCAAATATCATATCAAAGTGGAAGTTGAACTGGGAAAGCAGCTCAAAACAATCACCTTGCAAAAGGGTGAAATCGCGCGAGGAAGAGCGGAAATAAGGAATTATCATTGCTTTTCTTCTGGAACAGGCAAACCTAGTTCTTGCAATGGAATGTAATTGTAATAGAACCGACAACCCACACTAATAATATAGTCGCGAAC
>ONSR01000068.1 GCA_900320565.1 uncultured Prevotellaceae bacterium | reverse complement strand
TTAAGCCCGCCCGCGCCGATGGTACTGCACACCCGTGGGAGAGTAGGTAGCCGCCGTTTTTAGCGAAGCCCTTCGAGAGCAATCTCGAGGGGCTTTTTTGTTTATGGGGCAAATGGGGCTGATGGGGTTTATGAGGGTAAGGGAGCCCTGCGCTGATGCGCAGGGCACGGTGGCTGACGGGGGAGAGGAATGGGAGCAAAGGGAGGGAATGGGAGGAATGGGAGGGAATGGGAGCTAGGGGAACTGGGGGGTGGATGTTATTTGTAGGATGGTGGGGCGATTTGAGTTCCCCATTTTGTGTTGGGTTTGTCTGATGTGGCATATTTCATGATGGCGCCATCTGCGAGGTCTTTCCATGCGAGCCATGTTCCTTTGCATTCTTTTCCGTTGATGTTCAGGGATTTGATGTATGGTTTTCCGTCTTGTGAGCTTGTCTGTACGATGTCTTTTCCGTTTGGCAGATGTATGGTTATGCGTGGGAAGGATGGCGTACTCAGTGCGAATCCTGCCACGCCGGGAATTTCGGGATATAGTCCGAGGCTGACCCACACGTACCATGCCCCCATGGCTCCGAGGTCGTCGTTTCCTGGAAGTCCATCTGACACGTCTATATATATTTCGTTTAAGACGCGTCGTATGACGTCTTGTGTCTTCCATGGCGACCCGACCCAATTGTATATCCATGGGAAGCCGAAGCATGGTTCATTGCCTGAGGCGTACCAGTCGTCTCCATAGTCGGCATCGAGGCGGCGGAAGTATTCTTGTAGGCGTACTTCTGCGGAGTCGCGTCCGCCGATTGTCTCGATCAGTCCGTTGATGTTGTATGGTACCATCCAGAAGAAGTCCTTGTAGGTTGCCTCCATGAATCCTTCGTCGAGCGACTTCCAGTTGCCGTTTTGGTCGCGCGACTGTATCCATCGTGTCTGCGGATTGTAGAGTCTTTTCCAGAAGCGTGTCCGTTCCATGTATTTGTCGGAGAGTTCTTTGTCGTCGAGTGCTTCGAGTGCGAACCTGGCGATGGCGAAGTCTGCGGACATGAATTCCAGCTGCCTTGATGCGTCGAGGTTGCCTGTTTCCAGGTAGTCTTTCAGTCCCGGGCGTGTCTCGAACTTCTGGCATTTTGCACCAGGCACTTCTGCTCCCTTCCTCATCACTTTGATGGCGGCTTCTTTGTCGAAGTTTTGTGCTCCCCATATCCAGGTGTTAGCCACGATGATGCTCGACGGGTCGCCTTCCATGATGTTTGTTTCCCAATTCGCCACGACCCATCGCGGAAAAGAACCTCCCCCTTGTTCTGCGAAGTCGATGTGTGACTGCGCTATGTCGGCAGCCACGTCTGGTTCGAGCATGACGAGCAGTTGTGTTTGTGTGCGATAGGTGTCCCAATTGCTGAATCCGGTGTATTGTCGCGAACGCGATTTGTGAACTTTCTCGTCGGCTCCCATGTATTCTCCGTTGACGTCGCTTGCCAGGCTGGGATGGATGAGAGCGTGGTAGAGGTGGGTGTAGAACTGTGTAATGCGGCTTTTGTTTTCGCCGTCCACTTCGATGCGTCCCAGGTAGTCGTTCCATTTCCTCTCGGCTCTTGCTACCACTTGGTCGAAATCCCATCCCAGGTTGTCGGCCTTCAGGTTTTCTCTGGCATTTTCTATGGAGACATACGAGAGTGCGAACCTATAGAGGAGAGTTTTCTGCTGCTTGGTGTCGAATGTGAACCAGAAGCCCGACCTGGGTCCTTCTACGAAGTTGGAGCCGGCGATGACTTTGTCTTCCCGCCAGATGCCGCGTTGGCTTGAGGCGACATTGAATTCGCCCACGATGTAAACCTTATACGGGGTGGGATAGGCTTGCCCGCAGAAGCTTCCGCCTGTGGCGTAGCCTTCGAAGTGGTTGGCATCCGTCATGGCGACTGCCGCCTGGTAGATGGGTGTGGATGCCAGTCCGGAGCCGATGATGACTGTACCCTTTTCCGCATCGCTGGGGAAGGTGAAGCGCCCCATACCCGAGCGCTCGGCCACCGTCAGCTCGGCCAGCACGTCTCCATTGACCTTTGCCTGGTAGTAGCCGGCGTGTCCCTTCTCGTCGCTCACGGTATAGTGTGCGGAGCGGATATCGTTGGGCGATTTCGTCAGCTCCCCTTTGAGAGGGAACATCGGGAAGTTGCCGAGGTTGTAGCATCCGCCGCCGCTGTACTGGTTCGCCACGAAGCCCGAGTTCTTCTCGAAGTAGGTCGGCGTGAACTGCACCATTCCGTGAGGATAGGTAGCGCCGGGGCAGATGTATCCCGAGGCCAGCCCGTGGGTGGTGCCTGACCCGATGAGCGTGTTCACGAGGTGTGCGAAGTCAGCAGTCTTTGCAGCAGACAGGGCGATGGAATAGAAGAGAGCCACGATGGTCGGCATCATAGGCCTGAAAAGACGCGATGGGGAAAACGGTTTGTTCATGGTTTGAGGTAGAATTTGGAATTTAAGTTCGCTTGTTATCTTTCTTTTGTAGTTAAGTAGTTATCGCTTCGCTCGTCCTTCGGACAGTAGTTAAGCCAATACCTCTTTCGCCTACTTTCTGTTTCCAAAGCATTCGGCTTAACTACTTAACTACTGACTACATAACTACTTCGGGAATTAAGTAAGGAATATGATGGTCGTTAGCGGGAAACGCTTCAATCCCTACAAAATTAGGAATAATTCCTCAGACGGACAAGGCAAGGGGGGATATTTGAATGCTTTTTAAAGAAAATTAACTTTGGCTGAGTGGGGGCGGCGGTTCTGCGAATGAGCGTGCACGTCCGGCGTCGGGCCCACTTGTCGGTTGCCAGGCTCAGTAAACTCCCACGCGTGGCGTCGGCCGTTCCTTGCTGTGGCGTCGGCAGTTCCTTGCTGTGGGAACGGGCTTTCCTTGCTGTGGCGTTTTGGCCTCTGATGATAATATTGTCTTTTCAAGACGAAAAAAAGCGATGAATTGCCTGCTAAGTGCGAAAAAAATCGTAACTTTGCGCGGAATTATATACTAAGACACATGGAAAAGCATTTCAAGAGAACAACCATCACGTCCGCTTTGCCTTATGCGAACGGACCTGTACATATTGGACACTTGGCTGGTGTGTATGTGCCGGCTGACATCTATGCGCGTTACTTGAGACTGAAGGGCCGCGAGTGCCTGTTCATCGGTGGTAGCGACGAGCACGGTGTGCCTGTTACTATCCGTGCCCGCAAGGAGGGCATTACGGTGCAGGAGGTTGTTGACCGCTATCATAATCTTATCAAGGATAGCTTCGAGAGGTTCGGTATCTCGTTCGACGTCTATAGCCGTACTACCAGTGCGACGCACCATAAGTTGGCGAGCGACTTCTTCCGCAAGCTCTACGACGATGGCAAGTTCATCGAGCAGGTGAGCGAGCAGTT
The DNA here is from genome assembly GCA_900320565.1 of uncultured Prevotellaceae bacterium. GTDB lineage: Bacteria > Bacteroidota > Bacteroidia > Bacteroidales > Bacteroidaceae > Physcousia. The sequence continues at coordinate 7,221 of ONSR01000068.1, read as the reverse complement.
CTACGACGAGCAGACGGGTCACTTCCTGACCGACCGCAACATCCGTGGCGAGTGCCCGCGTTGCCATGCTCCAGAGGCTTACGGCGACCAGTGCGAGAAGTGCGGAGCGACGCTTTCACCCGAAGAGTTGATTAATCCTTACAATGCTGAGACGGGTAATCCGCTCGTCAAGAAGCCGACGAAGCACTGGTACCTGCCGCTGGACAAGGATCAGCAGTGGCTGGAGAAGTGGATTCTGGAGGACCACAAGGAGTGGCGCTCGAATGTCTATGGTCAATGCAAGAGCTGGCTGGACGGCGGATTGAGGCCTCGTGCCGTCACACGCGACCTCGACTGGGGCATTCCTGTGCCCATCGAAGGTGCAGAAGGCAAGGTGCTCTATGTCTGGTTCGATGCTCCTATCGGCTACATCTCCAATACGAAGGAGCTTTGCGATGCCCATCCCGAGAAGTACGGCTCCTGGGAGAAGTGGTGGAAGGACCCTGAGACAAGATTGGTCCATTTCATCGGTAAAGACAACATTGTGTTCCATTGTATTGTCTTCCCCGCTATGCTCAAGGCACACGGCGACTACATCCTGCCCGACAACGTGCCGAGCAACGAGTTCCTCAACCTCGAGGGCAACAAGATATCGACCTCGAAGAACTATGCCGTCTGGCTTAATGAGTACCTCGACGAGTTGCCAGGACGTCAGGATGAACTGCGCTATGTGCTGACCGCCAATGCGCCTGAGACGAAGGACAACGACTTCACTTGGGACGACTTCCAGGCCCGCTGCAACAACGAGCTGGTGGCTGTCTATGGCAACTTCGTGAATCGTGCTCTGCAGTTGACGCAGAAGTACTACGAAGGCCGCGTGCCCGAGTGCGGAGAACTTAACGACTATGATAAGGAGACACTCGCCGAGTTCTGCGACGTCAAGGCACGTTTGGAACAATTGCTCGAGGGCTTTAAGTTCCGCGAGGCGCAAAAGGAGGCGATGAACCTCGCCCGCATTGGCAACAAATATATTGCCGACTGTGAGCCCTGGAAGGTCGTCAAGACAGACCCCGAGCGTGTGAAGACCATCATCTATCTCAGCCTGCAGATTACGGCCAACCTCGCCATCGCTTTCGAACCCTTCCTGCCCTTCAGCAGTAAGCGCTTGAGGGAGATGATAGCCCTCGACACCTTCTCGTGGGAAGACCTCGGCCGCACCGACATCCTGCCTGCAGGCAAACAGCTGCCCAAGCCAGAACTGCTCTTCACCAAGATTGAAGATGAGGTTGTGGCTGCACAAAAGAAGAAGCTTGAGGACACGCTCAAGGCCAACGAAGCAGCAGCCTACAAGGCAGCGCCCGTTAAGCCCATCGTCTCGTTTGAGGACTTCGAGAAACTCGACATCCGTGTCGGCATCGTCAAGAGTTGCGAGAAGATTAAGAAGAGCAAGAAACTCTTGAAGTTCATCATTGACGATGGCAGCGGACAGGATCGCACCATCCTCAGTGGCATAGCACAATGGTACGAGCCCGAGCAGCTTGTTGGCAAAAGCGTCCTATTCATCGCTAATTTTGCCCCTCGCCAGATGATGGGAGAAGAGAGCCAGGGCATGATACTCAGCGCCGTCAACTACAACGGCGACCTCAGCGTCACGACTGTCCTCAACCCCGTCAAAGGCGGCAGCCAAGTAGGATAAAATCATAGGATTATGAAGCGAGCAGCAACCTTAGGACTCATCTTCGCCATCTTCTGCGCAACGAACCTCCGGGCTGAGGTTTATACCATTGACTTCAATAGGGGGACATATAATAATTACAGTAATTATACTTCACTCTCAAAGAATATTGATGTGGCGGCATTCTGTCAAAGAGGTGCTGATTACATATCCGAATATTCAGCCGATGGTTGTTCATATTATGATATAAGCAATAAGAGAGGGTGTGGTGTTCGAATTGGTGTTCAGAAGAATTCAGGTACATCATTTTTATTAATTACTTTATGCAGTGATATACAAAGCAAGATTATTGAGAAGGTCATCATCTATGCTTCAAGGGGAACAACAAATACAACTGCTGTGATGAGTGTTTTGACAAAAGATATTACTCAGTCAATAAGATTTGAGGATATGATGGAATACAATTCTTCTTTGCCAGAATCCTCAAACTATGCACTTCCTTCCATTAGTATTAACAATTCGGTCCCTAAGTTACAGATTAAGGTAAATAATCCAAACTATATCATCCTCCACCGTATTGACATCGTTATTTCAGAAGACAACGTTACGCTTCCTGCTCAGAATGGTGAGATGCGCTATGCTACTTTCAGCAGCGACAAGGCGACATTCTTCCCAAGTGAAGTGGCGGTGAGCAAGGTGTCGGTCAATGCAGGACACTTAGTGATAACGGCTTTGGAAACGCAGAAGGGCTTTGGTACGACAGGTTGTTATGTGCCGGCTAATACGGGCGTGCTGTTGTCGTCTCCTAATGAGGGTGCGTCTTATTATTCGCTCGAAGGTGAGACACTTGACGCTCTTACCGACAATATGCTGAAGCCAGCATCGGAAGCAATGACAGGCAGCGGCAAGTACTATAAGCTGGCTTACGATGACTATGACAACCGCACCGGTCTTGGCTTCTATTGGGGTGCAGACGATGGCGGTACGTTCTCATGCAAGGAGGGGACAGCCTACTTGTATGTTCCAGGCTCCAGCAGCGTCAAAGGCTATGTCTTGGACGATGCAACTGATGAGGATGCGATACATCTCCCAACGGAATTTGTCGATGAAATGGGCGATATTTACAATATAGCAGGTCAGCGCGTCAACAAACCTTCGCAAGGTATATACATTAGAGGAGGCAGAAAGTATGTTGGTAAATAACATTGATGCGATGTTGAGAAAACACTACATCACACCTTCTGCTTTGGTTGTCGTGCTTGGTCTGAACGAAGGCCTTTTGACATCAGGTAGTAGCGTCGGCCTCTCCAATGGTGATTCAGTTAGTGACCATCAACCAACTAACGACAATACAGACAATCAGTTTGTGAAGTCCCACAGCAATCAGTGGGACGATGAATGGTAGTTCTTTAGCACCTTTCTGGTTTGTATCTGATGCCCATTCTTGTCCATGTAGCGGAGCAGGAGGGGGCAGGAGCGATAGGCAGAGAGTTCAGACAGGCTCTTCACTTGCCCCAGCAGCGTGCCGCTCATGGAATAGACATCGATGTGGTCGGCCTCTGTTGCTGACGCTTCACTTATCGCGGTCGGCGTCTGAACTGGAATCTCGATGGTGCGTTTGTCCTCGCCGTACTCGTTCTCCACGCTCACATCAATCCACACCCTGTTGCCACGGCTCAAGTACTTGAGGTAAACATGAGCAAGGTCCGGCTCGTTCACATGATGAATCTCATAGTAGGAACTGTATTCCTGCTCTACGCCGATGGTGACGGACGAGGCACCGACGTAGGAAACGGTGAAGCTGTAGTCGTAGAGCGTGGCGTATCCATTGTCTATGACAGTCTCGTCGTTGATGGAAAGAATCTTTGGTGCGCCATCCTGCGCATAGGCTTGAATGCTCAGGAACATTACAATCAAGGTGATAATGATGCGGTTGTTCATAGTGAAGCTTTTAGTGTGTGTCTTATAATATAACGGCAGCCAATGCCGAATTATTGTACAAAGACGGGCCTTTTTGAGACTGTGCTTCAGATGTCGTCCCTCCAAAGCTTAAACGGATAGCGACGCATGTGGCTGTTGTAGAAGCGGCGGTCGCCTGTAACTTCTGGACCGATGAAATCGGGCTTTTTGAATTGATCAGCCTCGCTTTCCAACTCAATTTCTGCCATAATCAAGCCTGCATTGTCGCCCTCGAAGACATCGACTTCCCAAGTGTGTTTGCCGTCTTCAGCAGGTACCAGCCAACGCGTTTTCTCTATGATACCAGGCTCACAAATCTTCATCAGCGCTTCGGCTTCTGCCAAAGGAATTTCCTTCTCCCACTCGAAACGCGCCAAGCCAGCCTTGTTGCTCGGGCCCTTGATGGTGAGATAGCCTTTGTCGCCACGAATGCGGACGCGGACAGTACGGCCATTGCCGCTTGCTATGTAACCCTGAGCAATGTGAGTGGAACTGATTGCTTGGCTTTTGAATTCGCCAACAACGATAAACTTGCGTTCGATTTCGAGGAGAGGCATGGGACTTTGGAGGAGTTAAAGGAGTTAAAGGAGTTAAAGGAGTTAAGGGAGTTAAAGACGATACATTTGGTAGGGAACTTTACTCGGCGCCGAATTCCATGAGGTAGGCCTTGATGAAGGCATCAATCTTGCCGTCCATCACGCCTCCAACATCGCTGGTCTGATAGTTTGTGCGGTGGTCCTTGACGCGTCTGTCGTCGAAGACATAGCTGCGAATCTGGCTGCCCCATTCAATCTTCTTCTTGCCTGCCTCCACCTTTGCCTGCTCTGCCATACGATGTTTTAACTCCTTGTCGTAGAGCATGGAGCGCAGCAAACGGAGGGCATTCTCTTTGTTCTTAGGCTGGTCGCGCGTCTCGGTGTTCTCGATGAGGATTTCCTCCTCCTCGCCCGTATAGGGGTCTTTGTACTGATAACGCAAGCGGACACCAGACTCCACCTTGTTGACGTTCTGACCTCCAGCACCCGACGAGCGGAAAGTATCCCAGGAGATGCGGGCCTGCTCGATGTTCACCTCGATGGTATCATCCACGAGCGGGGTGACGAAGACCGAGGCGAAGCTCGTCATGCGCTTGCCCTGAGCATTGTACGGAGAGACGCGAACCAGACGATGTACGCCGTTTTCGCTCTTGAGGTAACCATAGGCATACTCGCCCTGAATCTCGAGCGTGCAGGACTTGATGCCGGCATCGTCGCCATCGAGCAAGTTGCTGACAACGCACTTGTAGCCGTGTGTCTCGGCATAACGCATGTACATTCGCATGAGCATCTGTGCCCAGTCCTGAGCCTCGGTGCCGCCAGCACCAGAGTTTATCTTGAGGACAGCGTCCATCGAGTCTTCCTCGCGCCGCAACATGTTCTTGAGTTCGAGCTCTTCTATCGCGGTGATGGCTTTGTCATAGAGAGCATCCACCTCTTCCTCGGTGACGAGTTCCTCCTTGTAGAACTCGAAGGCCGTGTCGAGTTCATCGCAAAGCGTCTTGACTTCGGCATAGCCCTTGAGCCATTTCTCCAGCCCTTTGACGAGCTTCATCTGAGCCTCGGCACGTTTTTGGTCGTCCCAGAAGCCCGGGGCCTGTGTGCGGAGCTGTTCTTCTTCGTACTGTATCTTCTTGCCGTCGATGTCGAGGTAGCGGTTGAGCTGCTCGGTGCGGTCTTTTACTTCCTTTAGTTGGTCTTGGGTTATCATATATAAAAATGAAAGATTGAAAAAATGAAAGAATGAAAGAATGAAAGAAACTTATTCTTCGTACATCTTATCTATTTGTTCTTTGTAAAGTTCATTGAGGACTGGGCGCTTCACCTTGAGCGTGTTGGTGAGTTCGCCGCGTTCCATGCTGAAGGGTTCCGGCAAGAGAGTGATGCGCTTCACTTGCTCGTAGGAAGCCAAGTCCTGTTGTATCGTCTCGATACGGTCCATGACGAACTGCACTATCTGTGGGTTGGCGCAGAGTTCGGCACGACTGCTGAAGTCGATTCCCCGCTTCTTTGCCAAGTCCTCGAGCAGCTTGTATTCGGGAATGACAAGAGCCGAGACGAATTTATGCTGGTCGGCAATGATGACAATCTGGTCGATGTAGCGGTCCACGCAGAACTTTGATTCGAGCATTTGCGGAGCGATGTACTTGCCGTTGCTCGTCTTGAAAAGGTCCTTGATGCGCTCCGTCATGAAGAGTTCGCCGTTCTTCATGTAGCCGGCATCGCCTGTGTGGAACCAGCCCTCCTTGTCTATCGCCATAGCCGTTATCTCGGCTTTGCGATAGTAGCCTTTCGTGATGGTATCGCCTTTGAGGAGAATCTCGTTGTTCTCGCCGAACTTCACCTGCACGCCATCAAGCGGACGACCGATGGAACCGAGTGAAATGGGCTTATTCCAGCGGTCGCAAGACACGGTGGCAGTGCTCTCGGTGAGGCCGTAGCCCGTAATCATCAGAATGCCTGCCGAGCGAACAAACTCCTCGATGGCAGGAGGGATGGCAGCTCCGGCAGTGGGGAAGAAGTTGTGTCGCTCCAGTCCCAAGGTCTTCAAGAGCAGAGCGATGACCGTCTTCTCGTAGAAGAGATAGCGCATCTTCAGGGCAAGAGGTGGCACGAGGCCTCGCATCTTGTAATCGACATTGTAGGCCTTGCCGATGCGAAGCGCGTCTTCGAGCATCCTGCGCTGTATGGGCGAGGACGAGTTCATCTTTTCTTGTACGCCGCTATACACCTTCTCCCAGAACCTCGGCACAGCACACATGCACGTCGGATGCACTTCGCGAAGGCTCTGCAAGATGTCGGCAGGACGACGGTTGACAGCCAACGTGCAGCCCGTCTTGATGCAGAGATACGACCAGCCACGCTCGAAGACATGCGTGAAGGGCAGGAAGTTCATGATGAGGTCCTTGTCGGAAAGTGGCAGAGCACCTACGTGACCTCGGAAAGCGGCATTATACATCCTGTGCGTCAGCATGACACCCTTGCTGATGCCCGTCGTTCCGCTGGTGTAGAGGATGTTGGCCAAGTCGTCTTCCTGCACTTCGGACGTGAGTTTACTTATCTCTTCGCTATGGTCTTTCCCATCGGAAAGCGCCAGAAACTCATCGAAGTAGAGGCTCACGTTGTCTTGCGGGTCTTTCTCTACGGCAGGGTCGAAGATGATGAGTTTCCGCATGGATTGCTCAATCTTGAGTATGCGGTAGGCAGTGTCGTACTGGTATTGCTCGCCGACAAAGATGTAGCGAATCTTGGCGTCGCTCACCATGTACTTCACTTGGGTCTCGCTTGCCGTAGCATAGAACGGGATGGTGACGGCCCTGATGCCATAAGCACCGAAGTCCACGAACATGCATTCGGGCATGTTTTGCGAGAAAACAGCGATGTTTTCCTGCACCCCGACACCCAGTTCGAGCAGCGAAGCTGATACGCGACTCACGGTCCGGGCATAGTCTTCCCACGAAATCTCCTTCCACTTCTGCAGTTCATCGTCGCGATAAAGCATGGCGGCTCGCTTGCCATAAACGGCAGCTTGACTCTGGATAAGCGAAGGTAGTGGACTGGGGTTCTGCATGG
>ONSR01000117.1 GCA_900320565.1 uncultured Prevotellaceae bacterium | reverse complement strand
CCTAACCAGTCCCCACTCGCTGAACTTCTCGAAGCTGCCGCAGTCGGTCAGAACGTACAGCCGTGCCTGCTCCACCACGTCGGCAAACGTCTCGGTCTCCCTCTTGCCGCCCGCATACTGGAACGTCACGTTCTCATCGCCGATAGAGCAGATGGCGGTCACCACCTGCCCCGAATGTACCGCCTTCAGGAAACAGACGATGTTGACGCTGACATCACACTTCGACAAATCCTTGCCCATCAAGCCGCCACCTGTCACTCCGTCGCCCATATCGCTGCCAAGTTTCCTGCCCGTCCACTCGCCCAGCGGGTTGATCGTGGGCAGGTGGATGCCGTAGGCGTTCTTCAGATGCTCGCGCAGTTCGGGCTCCTGCCCACGGCTCAGATGACTTTGGCAAATGGTCACGTCGAAGTCCGGTGCAGCCAGTCGGCCTTTGCCCTGGATGATGTACTTGCCGTCGAATGGGTGCTGCTCGTAGATGCTCGCGGCGATGGCGGTCAGCAGCTTCTGTTCGTGCGTCGGGGGCACACCCTTGAATATGCCGTTGTCCCCACATCTTACACCCTGCCGCTGGTTGGCTGCCAGGTGGCAGTCTTGCGGCACGATGAGCGCACGGGTCTCGATGTCCTCGCCAGCTATGCGCTCCACGATGGCCCCGATGTCCTCCGCGCTGATCTGCTCGCTCGTTTCTACTTGGATGTTGCACTCCCCATGGCCGATAAGCACCTCACAGGCCACCTTCGGGTTTTTGTTCTTTGTGTAGCAGAGGTCAACGACCGCCCCTGCGATACGGTCTGCCACCTTGTCGGGGTGGCTTGGGTTCACTTTCTCAAACATGATGTTTACTTGTTTATTTTACTTAACCATTGTTTATATATCTGATAACTGATTTGTGCCGACATCAATGGGGCAACTGACATTCCACAAAGGAACAGCACCTTTTTATCGTCTGCGTTGTAGTCGATTGGGAACGATGTGCCTTTGAGTATTTCGTTTCGACTGAGCCATTTCGGTTCTGAATATAGAGCGTGTGACGTTGTAGCGTTCAACGTGTTCATAACTCTATCGTCTTTGATGTAACTGATGATAAAGCGTCGGTTCTTGCCTTCGACGCGCATATTGGTATCGGCAAAACTTCTGTCAGATGGTTGCCGATTGTTCCATGTGACAATATCTTTCTCACCTACGATTGGGTCGCCTTGTCCGTCCTTAATCTCGCTGAATGGTATTGGCCTTTCGTTGAAGTCCAACACCAACTTTGGCAGATGGAAGTCTTTACGCAGTCCGATGAAGAAACAACGCTCACGAACTTGTGGCACTCCCATTGTTGCACCATTCAGCAGAAACACTTGCACGTTGTAGCCGATTTCGTCCAACCGCTTTGCAATCTGCTTTGCATAGACTTTGGCATTACCTCTTGCAAGTCCTGCGACATTCTCCAGCCAACAGACTTTCGGTTTCAGTTTCTCGATGGTTTCGCAATAGACGAAAACGAGGTCATCAAGTCTTTGCATCTTCTGACCTTCTTTGAACTGCTTTTCTTTGCCCCATGCTGCTTCACGACTGCCAGCCATTGAGAACGTGCTGCATGGTGGCGAGCCGTCCAGAATGTCGAGTTGGTAGAGTTCTGCGGGTAGGTCGGTTCGCTTGTTGAAGTCGCGGATGTCTTCGATGTAGAGGTGTTCGGGGTGGTGGTTCTGCTTGTAGATGGCTGCGATGCTTGGGTCAAGTTCCACACCTCCGAGGTGGTGATAACCTGCGAGCTTGTAACCCATCGAAGAGCCACCGCCACAAATGAACGTGCCAAAGACTTTGCATCCGTGCGGCTCTATCCCTTTGGCCGGATAGCCGTCGGCAAGCCGCCACAGGTATGGGAACCTGTGGGGCTGATACTGTTTACTGTTCTGCATATCCTAAAAGATTTAGTAAAACTTGCTCTTTGGTCATGCCGTCCTGCGATAGTCGCTGCTGGATGAAGGCGTGTTCCTCGATGCTCAGTTCAAGCACCATCTTGATTTTGTCGCCAAATCCGTCAACGTCAAGTTCGCTGTTCGTTGGGTCTTTCTGCTGCGAGCCCTCGCCCTGCTTCTCGCCCGTGGGGAACGTCACCTGGGGCAGGTCTTCGATGTCGAAGCCGAAGTCAGCGATGTCGAAGCCCTCCACGTCGGCTTGCACGGCCTCCAGTTCCGTCTGGTCCCACGTCAGGTTCACCTGCGTCGTGAGGTTATCCAGATACGCCATCTTGCGGCCCTCGGCAGAGTCGAGACTAACGTCCTTGCGTCGAACCGCCACCAGCGTGTCGGCATCCGAATC
>ONSR01000059.1 GCA_900320565.1 uncultured Prevotellaceae bacterium | reverse complement strand
ATTGAAGTGATTAAGCAGGTGCTTTCGCGCTCTGGCTATCACTATGACCTTTCTGCCATCGAGAACTCGGGATTCTCTAACCTTATCATCTGTCAGGCTTTTCCTTATGTGTGGCACATGCCTTACATGAATCAGATCCTGCCACATTGGACGGTGAGCGAGTTTCTGGAGCAACTGGAGCTGTTCCTGAATGGCACCTTCGAGATTGACCACAAGGCGCGTGAAGTGTCCTTCTCGTTCAATGCCGGTTCTCTTGCTGGGATGAATATAGTACAGATTGACGAGGTCCTTGACAGTCACTCGGTGGAGATTGCCAAGGAGGAGGATATCAAGGACAGCTATGTGGAGCAGAAGAACATCGCTTATCAGGACTGCGAACATCAGATGTGGAAGTTCTATTCCTGCGATTGGGCTACTTATACGCTGCCTATCTATCCGTATGAGAACATAGCGGCCATGAGGAATGCGCTGGGCAGTCTGCTGGAGTGTGCTGGGCCTTACAATGCCTGGCAATATCGGTACATCCATTATTGCCGACAAGAGGATACGATGTTTGTGCTGAAGTGCGTTGGGACAGCAACAATCGGGGAAGTCATTCATCACTATATGCGCATTCAGCCTGTCAACATGTTCAGGCCACGCGTATTCAACGGCAATGACAATTCTGATGTGGTGGAGTTAGGTATCGTGCCTGCGTGCATAGACCACACGGACAGCACAAATGGGGACATGATTTTCGTGGAGTGTGGCACGCTGGGGGATGACGAGGAGGATGCGGAAGACAGGGACGAGAATCAGACGCAGTCGGTCAACACGCTTATCAGCGGGGAGAAGGAGAAGAAAGAGGAATACTTCGACAAGATCCATGTGGCTTTCTGGGATGGCACTTACATCAAGTATCACCCTCTTATGCCGCATCCCTACATCGACAGGCACGAGATTAAGCCGGATAACTCCTATACCTATAATCTCTACTCAATGAGGCTGACTGGCAAGGAAATGGCTTCCGCTAGGACTACGCATTTCTATGTGAATCAGCAGCACAAGTTCACGTTCTCGTTCCTATCCGATACTGTGCCCGATGTGCATAGCATCTTCCTCATTCACGGCAAGAAGTACCTGGCAGAGAAAATAACAGCGACCTTCTCTGCCGAAACAGGAAGGTCGCGTGTATTGAAGATTGTCTGCTATCAGATGTTTACCTTAACATAGAGGCCACGGCTGCTGCATGGCGATGGATGGTGGAATGGAGAATATGCGCATATATTTGGGTCGTTCTGATGTTGGTATGGCCTAACATTCGGGATATATTCTCCACGGGGACACCATATTCTATTAGAAGGGTGGCAAAGCTGTGGCGGGCTACATGCATGGTCAATGGCTTATGGAACTTCTGGCGGGCTTCTATGTCATGGAGGTAGTCGTTGGCCTTTTGATTCGAGAGTTTAGGTACTTTGTATCCGTACTTCTTCAGGATTTCCATTGCTGGAGGGAGAATGGGGGTGAAGAATGTGTTACCTGTCTTTATTCGCTTGCCATCAATGAAGTATAGGTCACCTTGCTTCTCTGTCATCGTATTGAAGTCAAAGACTTGGGAATCTGAGTAGGACAGACCAGTGTAGGCACAGAAGATGAAGAGGTCACGAGCCTTCTCCAGTTTCTCGGGGAGGTCTTTAAGCTTGCGAAGAATAAGAAGTTCTTCTTCTGTCAAAGGACGACGTTCCTTTGAGGTGCCACGTGAGAATTTGCAGAGGGGATGCTTATAGGGGTCACTTGAAATATATCCCAGGAGGTATGCCAGTTGGGTGTACATCCGCAATGTCTTATGATAGTTGTTTATGGCTACGAGTGAACGGGAACTTTCATTCTGAAGGAAATCATCGAAATCCTTTACGTTCTCCGGTGTGAGCTGACTGAAACTGCTCAGCCTGCCGAAGCGTATAACGGCATCGATGACGTATTTCTTGCGGGCCTTGGTACCTGAAGCTAGTTTCTCCTTATCTATCTCTTCTTTCATAAAGGTAATGAACCCGTCTTTACTTGTGAGCTTCTTGTCAAGTTCCTTTCTCTTTGGCTTGGCAGGCTCTATTCCTAAATGATAGTTTAGGTTGGCTACTGTCATTTCTTCGCCTGAATCATACATCTTCTGCACCACTTGATGGTACATGGAGAATTGCTTTCTCAGTTCGTTACTCTTCTGATACCGCTCCCATGAAATAGGATTGCATGTCTTGATAGTGACGAATTTCCGTTCATTCCTACCCAAATAGATACACAACTCCACCTTGCCTTCGCCTTTTGTGCTTAGGTGCTTCTTCCTGTCAAATACGACAGATACAAACTCAGTTCTCATGTCTAACAAGTTTGCGCGGACAATCATAATCGTTACTGGTTTTCACATTCCCAATGACATTCTTATTATTGGTCATCGGTAACGTGCTGTTCACTGCTGACTTTGTTTTACTACCGCTAGTACACTTCTTGAGAAAGTGGTATCACACTTTAAAATGCAGTGGTATCACACGGTATCACAAATTTTGTCCAACTATGTCCTAACCAGCTAGTTACAGCAATTAGTGATTTGCCCGCAGGTTTAACATTAAATCTCGGTACCAATTTTGGGCAAATTATTCACTAACTACTTGATTACGTTTGGGTTAACTTTCTTTGGCAACAAAACCCCAGTCGTTAAACTGAGGTTTTGTGAAAGGGAGTTTTACCCGTTTTGGTAACCCGCTTGGGGCTCGAACCCAAGACCCCCACATTAAAAGTGTGATGCTCTACCAACTGAGCTAGCGAGTCAACCTAAATGCAAATTATTCATTTGCGGCTGCAAAGGTACAAAATAAAGTTTAAAGTTTAAAGTTTAAAGTTTATTTTTTTTCTTCTTCCTCTGCTTTTTGTTCTTTATCTGGCTGTTTTTGTATGTCTTTGTCCGTTTCTTTAAGGATAAATCGACGATAATATGAAATAAGTAATGTCGTGAGCGGCAGGGCGATGATGAGTCCGATGATACCCAGCAAGCTGCCCCAAATGGAGAGGCTCAGCAAGATGATGGCTGGGTTCAGACCCATGACGTGCCCCATGATGCGGGGCGTCAGGATGACATCTTGAATGGTTTGCACGACGGCAAAGACGGCGAGGGCACAAAGGATGATGACCCAGAAACTCTGTCCCGTATCGGCTGCCTTCACGAGGGCCAGTATGATGGTGGGAATGAAACCGACCAGTTGCAGATAGGGAATCAGGTTCAAGAGGCCGATGAAGAGTCCCAGGCCTATTGCCATCGGGAAGTCGATGATGAGGAAGCCTATGCTGAAGAGGATGCCCACGAGCAGGGCGATGAGCGACTGTCCGCGGAAGTAGGCGTTCATGCCGTTCTTCACATCATGAGCCACCATGCTTGCGATGCCCCGTTGTCCTTCAGGAATGAAGTGGATCCACCCTTTCGAAATCTTCTCATAGTCCAACAGGATGAAGAACAGATAGAGCAGGACTATCAAACTGCCAAGCAAGCCGATGGCGAAGTTAAGTGTTCCTGAAAGGAACTCCCAAGCCTTCAAGACGAGATTCTCTGCAACATCCATGACACTGCTGTGCTGAATGAGTTTCATCAGGGAGTCGTCGCTTGCATAGCTCTGCAGCACATTTTGCAGGTTGGCAAAGAGGTCAGAAGAGGCTAAGGTATCGTTGAAATAAACGGTTATCAGCTTGGCCATTCGCAGACTTTCCTCGATGATAGGCGGCACGACGAGAAAAGCAGCAAGGGTGATGACGGCAAATACGACGAGCAGGGCTACCACGATGCTCAACACTCTGTATTTCAATCGGCACTTGTTCTGCAGGAAGCATACAAACGGGTAAATCATGTACGCCATAATCCATGCGATAAAGAATGGCAGCAGAACCTTGGAAAGGCGATTGATGAGCAATACAAGTCCTACTGCTATAAGCGCCGCAATAAGCCATCTGACAACACGGTCGAAGGTAATCTCTTTCTCTAACATTCCTATTCCTCCTCTTTCTTTTCTTTCATGGCTTGGGCGTAACACTCCCTGCAAAGCGGTTCGTATTCTTGTTTCTCACCAAGAAGGACTTGCTTCTCGCCTGCCACAATGCGATGACTGACGTAGGCCAACGCTCCGCAACGGACACAGATGGCATGCACCTTTGTCACCTCGTCGGCAATGGCAAGGAGAGCTGGCATCGGACCGAACGGCACGCCCTTGAAGTCGAGGTCGAGTCCGGCTACTATCACACGGATGCCTCTGCTTGCAAGTTCATTGCAGACCTCGACGATATGCTCGTCGAAGAACTGTGCCTCGTCAATGCCCACCACATCGCTCTCCTGAGCCATGAGCAGGATGCTTGCAGAGGAATCGACAGGCGTGGAGGGAATGCTGTTGCCCTCATGGCTGACAACCTCTTCCTCACTATAACGGACATCAATGGCCGGCTTGAATATCTCTACCTTTTGCTTGGCGAACTGTGCACGGCGAAGGCGGCGAATGAGTTCCTCCGTCTTACCCGAGAACATCGAGCCACACACGACCTCCACTCTGCCTCTGCGCATCATCTCGCCATTGCTTGAACCAACGTCTTTCATCTTTGTTATGTCTTTTTCAGGGACAAATATACAAAGAAATTAAAAATTAAGAGTTAAGAGTTAAGAAAAATACTAAAAAAGCCAAAAACTATGAACTATGAACTATGAACTATGAACTTTTTTCGTAACTTTGCACCTGCGATAATATATATAATAAGGTATGGGAACGCTTTACTTGGTACCGACTCCTGTCGGCAATCTCGAGGACATCACGATGCGGGCACTCAAGGTGCTGCGCGAGGCTGACCTCATCCTTGCCGAAGACACCAGGACAAGCGGCAACCTGCTGAAGCACTTCGACATCAAGAATGCAATGCTCTCGTACCATAAGTTCAACGAGCATAAGACCGTGGAGAGCATCGTGGAGCGCTTGCTGGCAGGGCAGACGATAGCTGTCGTCAGCGATGCTGGTACGCCAGGCATCAGCGACCCAGGCTTCCTCGTCGCTCGCGAAGCCATAAAGGCAGGCATAGAAGTCATCACCCTGCCAGGAGCAACAGCCTTCGTGCCGGCACTCGTCAGCAGTGGCTTGCCTTGCGACCGATTCTGCTTCGAGGGCTTCCTGCCTCAGAAGAAAGGACGCCAGACGCGGCTTCAAGCCCTTGCAGAAGAGACACGCACCATGATCTTCTACGAGTCGCCGCATCGCATCGTGAAGGCTCTGACGCAGTTCATCGAGGTCTTCGGACCAGACAGACAAGTCAGCGTCTGCCGCGAGATAAGCAAGATACACGAAGAGAGCGTACGCGGCTCGCTTCAGGAAGTCCTCGCGCACTTCACCGAAACAGAGCCTCGTGGCGAGTTCGTGATGGTTGTGGCAGGAAAAGACTCATAAACCGATAAACATCTAAACCTATAAACTAAGGATATGAAAAAGATTCTTTTATTCGTTGCCTGCGCTCTTGGTTTGAGTGCTTGCAACATGACAGGTGGACAACAACAGGATGCAATGCAGCAGGAACGCGATTCCCTGCAACGCATCATCAATGAGAAGGATATGGAACTGGATGACATCTTGGGCGTCTTCAACGAAGTGCAGGAAGGCATCCGCCGTATCAATGAAGCAGAGGGCCGTGTGACGATTGCAGAAGGTAATCCCGAGAGTGCCAGCAGCAAAGATGTCATTCGCGACAACATGGACTTCATCAAGCAAGCCATGCAGCAGAATCGCGACTTGATTGCACAACTGCAGGAGAAGCTCAAGAACAGTAGCATCAAGAACACCAAGATGCAGAAGACCATCGAAAGCCTTCAGGCTCAGATTGACGCACAGTCTGCACGCATTCAGGAACTCGAGGCAAGCCTTGCTGAGAAGGATGCGCTCATTGAGTCGCAGGGCGAGGCTATTGCCGGACTCAGCAACGATGTGGCTTCGCTGACAGAAGAGAACAAGCAGAAGGCCGAGAAGGTGCAGCAGCAGGACAAGGAACTCAATAGCGCATGGTTCGTCTTCGGCACCAAGAGCGAGCTGAAGGAACAGAAGATTCTGACGAACGGCGATGTCCTCAAGAGCGGCGACTTCAACAAGAACTACTTTACGAAGATTGACATTCGCTACGACAAGGACATCAAGTTCTACAGCAAAAGTGCCCAGCTGCTGTCCTCTCATCCAGCCGGTACATACCAGTTGACAAAAGACAATCAAGGTCAGTACGAACTCCACATCACCGACCCACAGAAGTTCTGGAGTGTCAGCAAGTACCTTGTCGTATTAGTTAAATGAGGACATCGAGGAGCAAGCACTATAATTCATCGCGCTCGTCACTGCCGTTCGAGGACGGCATGACAAGCGTCAAGTACCACAATGTCGTCGATAACTCTCCTGAAACGGCGGTGCTGGTGGGCCTCATCACACCCAATCAGGACGAGCGTAAGACGACAGAATACCTCGACGAACTGGAGTTCCTGGCCGAGACAGCAGGAGCAAAGACGGTGCGTCGCTTCACTCAACGTCTGGGCGGTCCTAACAGCGTCACCTACCTTGGCATAGGCAAGTTGCAAGAAATACGTGCTTATATACAGGCCAAGGAGGATGCCGAAAGGGAGATTTCGATGGTCATCTTCGACGACGAGCTCTCCGCCAAGCAGCTCCGCAACATCGAGAACGAACTGAAGGTGAAGATACTGGACCGCACGACACTCATCCTCGACATCTTCGCCATGCGAGCCCAGACGGCGAATGCCAAGACACAAGTCGAGCTGGCGCAATACAGATACATGCTGCCTCGACTGCAAAGGCTTTGGACGCACCTCGAGCGACAGGGCGGCGGCTCTGGCAGTGGTGGCGGCAAAGGTTCGGTAGGACTGAGAGGTCCTGGTGAGACGCAGCTCGAAATGGACCGTCGTATCATCCTCAACCGCATGAGTCTGCTCAAGCAACGTCTTGCGGAAATCGACAAGCAGAAGACGACGCAGCGAGGCAATCGCGGCCGCATGATTCGCGTGGCGCTCGTGGGCTATACTAACGTTGGCAAGAGCACCCTCATGAATCTACTTTCCAAGAGCGAGGTGTTTGCCGAGAACAAACTCTTCGCCACACTCGACACGACCGTCCGCAAGGTCATCGTCGATAACCTGCCCTTCCTGCTCAGCGACACCGTCGGCTTTATCCGCAAGCTGCCGACCGACCTCGTCGATTCCTTCAAGAGCACGCTCGATGAGGTTCGAGAGGCCGACCTGCTGCTCCATATCGTGGACATCAGTCATCCCGACTTCGAGGACCAGATAAAGGTAGTAGATAAGACGCTGGCCGACTTGGGCTGCAGCGAGAAACCGCAGATGATTGTCTTCAACAAGATAGACGCCTACACGTGGGAAGAAAAGGATGCCGATGACCTGACGCCTGCTACGGCCCGCAACGTCTCGCTCGACGAACTGATTCACTCTTGGATGTCGAAGCTTGGAGGACAATGCCTCTTCATCTCTGCTCAGGAGAAGACCAACGTCGATACCCTCAAGCAGGTACTTTACAATAAGGTGAGGGAACTGCACGTACAGAAGTATCCCTACAACGATTTCCTGTTCCAACACTACGAGGAGGACCCTCAATAACCCATAGATACACTAATTCATAAACAAGAGATAATGGCTGAATTCAAGTATGCCCCAATGTTCCAGATGGGCGAGGACAAGACGGAGTATCGCCTCCTGACGAAGGAAGGCGTGACCGTCAGCGAGTTTGAAGGCAAGGAGATTGTAAAGGTCTCCCCCGAAGCACTGACGCTCTTGGCTCAGCAGGCTTTCCACGATGTGGAGTTCATGTTGCGCCGCGAGCATAACCTGCAAGTTGCACAAATCCTGAAAGACCCCGATGCAAGCGAGAACGACAAGTACGTCGCCCTGCAGTTCCTGCGCAATGCAGAGACGGCATGCAAAGGCATACTGCCTTTCTGCCAGGACACCGGCACGGCTATCATTCATGGCGAGAAAGGCCAGCAGGTTTGGACAGGCTTCGAGGACGAGGAAGCGCTCTCCCGTGGCGTGTTCAACACCTTTACGCAAGACAATCTGCGCTATTCGCAGAACGCTCCCCTCAATATGTACGACGAGGTGAACACGAAGTGCAACCTGCCCGCACAGATTGACATCGAGGCTTGCGAAGGTGCCGAGTACCGTTTCGTGATGGTAGCTAAGGGTGGCGGTTCTGCCAACAAGACGTACTTCTACCCCATGACGAAAGCGACCATCCAGAACGAAGGCACCCTGCTCCCCTTCCTCGTTGAGGAGATGAAGCACCTCGGCACGGCTGCCTGCCCGCCCTACCACATTGCATTCGTCATCGGCGGCACATCGGCCGAGAAGAACCTGCTGACCGTCAAGCTGGCCAGCATCAAGTACTACGACTCGCTGCCTACTACGGGCGACGAGACTGGTCGAGCTTTCCGCGACATCGACCTCGAGAAGAAGCTCCTTGAGGAAGCGCACAAGATTGGTCTTGGTGCACAATTCGGCGGCAAGTACTTGGCTCATGACATCCGCGTCATCCGCCTGCCGCGCCATGGTGCCAGCTGCCCCATCGGCATGGGCGTGAGCTGCTCTGCCGACCGCAATATCAAGGCGAAGATTAACCGCGACGGCATCTGGCTCGAGAAGATGGACGACTGCCCCGGCGAACTCATTCCAGAAGAACTGCGTCTGTCTGGCGAAGGCGGCAAGGGAATCGACATCGACCTTGACAAGGGCATCGATGCCGTTCGTGCTGAACTGAGCAAGTACCCCGTCTCGACACGCGTCAACCTCAGAGGCACCATCATCGTGGCCCGCGACATCGCCCATGCCAAACTGAAGGCTCGTCTCGATGCAGGCGAAGGCATGCCGCAGTACTTCAAGGACTATCCCATCCTCTACGCCGGTCCAGCCAAGACGCCGGAAGGCTATCCTTGCGGTTCGATGGGTCCCACCACGGCCAACCGCATGGACCCCTACGTCGATGAGTTCCAGGCAAATGGCGCTTCGCTGGTAATGATTGCCAAAGGCAACCGCACGCAGCAGGTGACGGATGCCTGCAAGAAACACGGCGGCTTCTACCTCGGCACCATCGGCGGCGTGGCAGCAGTTCTCTCGCAGAGCAGCATCAAGAGCATCGAGTGCGTGGAGTATCCCGAACTCGGCATGGAAGCCATCTGGAAGATTACCGTAGAGGACTTCCCCGCTTTCATCCTCGTGGACGACAAGGGCAACGACTTCTTCAAGCAGCTCAAGCCCTGGTGCCCAGGCTGCAAGTAAGCAGGGACACAACGCCCTATAGGGGAATGCCCAACGCCCTATAGAGGAACAGGCAACGCCCTATAGGGGAATGACTGGCGCCCTATAGGGGAAGAAACAACCCTAAAGATTCCGCTTAGATACAAAAAGGAGTCCCCACTGATGTGAGGACTCCTGCTTTTATGTATGGACCGTCGTCTTATCTGCGACCACCACGGCTCATGCCACCACCATGACTGCCGCCGCTGAAGCCTCCTCCGCGAGAGCCACCGCCACTGAAGCCGCCACTGCGAGAACCGCTGCCGCTGTAGCTTGAGCCACCTCTGCTCATACCAGAGCCGTAGCCCATGCTGGAGGAACCGCTGCGGCTGCTTCCATAGCCCGACGAACTGCTGCGAGAGGGAGAAGAAGAATAGCTGCCACGGCTACTCATGCTGCCACCCATGCGACTGCTGCTCATGTGAGAGATGTCCGAGCGAGTGCTGCTGCCGTCGAAGGAATTGCCACGACTTATGCTGCCGCTGCGTCCAGAACTCGACTCTCCGAAGGAAGAGCGACCAGAGCCGCTGTGAACAATGTTAGAGCTCATACCCTCGTGATTGCCACCGCCGTAACGACTGCCGCCACTATGGCTGCCTCCGTCATGACTTCTGCCACCAGGATTCATGCCGCCATCGCTGTGACTGCCGTTGTAGTTGCTGCCGCCATAGTTCGAGCTGCCGCCGCGACCAGAACGACCAGAACCGCTGCCACGATGTCCGTCTATGTCGATATGATAACCGTTGCCATTGATTCTGCGACTACCGTCACGACCGCCACGATAATGTGAGATGTCTCCGCCACGACGACCATCATGATGCGCAACCACACGGCCCATGTCGTGACCCCTGAATCCACCGTTCCAAACCGGACGACGATTTACGTAGTAGCCTCCATAGTGATGTGCACGGCTGTGTCCACCATAGTAGGAAACCCATACCGTCGGGCGGCTGTAGTAGAAGTAGCCACGATTGTAATAACTATAGATAGGGAAGTACCAACCGCCTGCACGCCAAATGATAGGACGCAGGAAGTAGTCGGCTGCTACAAAGAGATTGTACTGCCAGTCGTAAAGTATGCAGCGAAGGTCGCTCATACGATAGCTGTAGTAGCTGCCGTAAAGGTCGGACGGAGAATCAATCCTCAGGAAGTAATCGAGGTTGATCTCGTATGCATCGTTATACTGCTGGTCGTTGAGATTGAGCTCATAGGCCATCTTGTCCGTCAGGTAAAGAGCCTCTGCCTGAGCACGCTCGAAACTCATTGCGCTGACACCCATCCAGGCTGCCATCATCATCAGGGAAAGAACTAACTTTTTCATAGTAGTATTGTTTTATTGTTTGCACTCTTGTTTTTGAATCACAGTGCAAAGGTAAGACATAAAACAACAAGGAATGCAAGGGTTTTCCCTAAACAAAAGGGGAATTATCCTAAAAGGCATTCGTCCATAAACTCTTTCCCAAAGGGAAAGCAGGAAGGCTCCTAATCCATACGGTCCCTATAGTCCTCGTAGGTATAGGTGCGGAGCGTCTCGCGTTTACCGTCCTCATGCTCCAGAACAATCGAGGGGTGCATGATGCCGTTGAACATTGTGGTCTTGACCGTCGTGTAGTGTATCATGTCCTCGAACACAATCTCCTGTCCCACCTCGAGCGGTTCGGGAAACCTCCAACTACCCATGTAATCGCCGCTCAGGCAACTATTGCCGCCCAGCCGGTAGATGTTCTGTGCCTTAGCATCAGGCTGTGAGGCAGCCTCGAAAGGCAAGCTCTCGGCTCCTCGCACCTCTGGCTGATAAGGCATCTCCAGGCAATCGGGCATGTGACAAGTGAAGGAAACATTAAGGATGGCAGTCCGGATGCCATGGTTCTCCACGATATCGACCACCTGAGCCACCAAGGGTCCCGTCTGCCAAGCAAAGGCACTGCCCGGTTCAAGGATGATGTGCAAATGAGGATAGCGCTGGTGCAAACCCTTTAATATATATATAAGGTGTTCCACATCATAATCCTTGCGCGTCATCAGGTGTCCGCCACCAAGGTTGAGCCACTTCAACTGAGGGAACCAACGACTGAACTTCGCCTCGAGATGCTCCAGTGTGTGCTCCAACGCAGAAGCCGGACTCTCGCAATGACAATGGCAATGGAAACCTTCTATGCCTGCAGGAAGTTGTTCCGGCAACTGCTCGGCGAGCACACCAAACCTGCTGCCTGGTGCACAGGGGTTGTAAAGCTCAGTCTCTATCTCACTGTATTCTGGGTTGACACGAAGCCCACAAGACACAGAATGCTCGGTGAAATGGGCAATTTTTGAAGCAAAACGCTCATATTGCGAAAGGGAATTGAAGGTGACGTGACCGCTGCAATGCAGTATCTCGTCGAACTCCTCTTCCTCATAAGCCGGACTATAAGTGTGAGCGAGGGAGCCAAATTCCTCCAACGAAAGCCTGGCCTCGCAGAGACTACTTGCCGTGGTATGACCGATGAAATGGCGGAAAATTGGAAAGGTGCGCCACAAAGCGAAGGCCTTGAAAGCAAGGATTATCTCCACATCGGCTTCGTCGGCAACTCTCTTAATCAGTTGCAGATTGCGACGAAGCAAGTTCTCCTGTACGAGATAATAGGGACGCATAGACTATTTAATAAACAAGCTTCACATTATCGACCCAAAGGGTGTTGCCAATAGTGCCGACGTATGCGCCACCATGACTGCTGTCAAACTTCAGGATGATGTGGGTCGGCGTCTCATCCGGTCCTGCCCAACCATCTTCCTGAATGGGCACGTTCTTTCCTTTGCTGTTGAGAGCGTAGAAACTATCACTGCCGCCAGACATCAAGCCCATGCTTTCCTGATAGAAACTCTCGCGGGTAATGTCGCCATAATGAATGGTGAAGGACTGCCCCTCCTTCCAGTCGCAGTTCTGGCTGAAACGCTGACGCATCGTACCAATTCGCAGGGCATGAATCTTGCCGTCGGCATCTTCCCAGCGCTTCTGCAACAGACATGTGACTTGTCCCATGTCCTTTCCAGCAACCTTCTGGCGCCTGCTGAAGCCTGTCTCACGGATGCGTTCGCCGCCTGGCGTTTTGAATTTGTAGTCGAACTTCACTGCCTTTGGCTTCTTGGTGAAGGGAACGCCCATACTCATCTTGCTCATCGGATTGCTCGTGCCAGTGATGGGTTCAATGATACTGCCCAGGAAAAGGCTTCCGGAGGCAAGGGCGCTGATATTGACCACACCGATAGCTTTGCAGTTGACAAGGTGAGTATAGAGTTTGGCACACTGTCCGCCTTTATGCGTATCGGGATAGACGCTGACATTGGTCTTGACAACTCCCGCCACTTTGGCATAGATGTTGCTGCACCCCCAAGGCGAACCGCCTTGATTGGTGTAAGGGCGAGCACCATCGAAAGTACCTTTCGGACCGACCTCATAGAGGGTCTGTGTCTTACCACCCACAAGCAGACTCTCCTTGATGGAGCGAGTTATCCATGAGTCAAAGCCTCCGAACTTAACCGACTCCTCCTGTGCCGAAAGGCCTACAGAATGGAAGAGGCTGCAGAGCATTAGCAAAAGTATTCCTTTTGACTTCATAGTTAGTTTCTTCTATTTTCAGGCTGCAAAGATACTGCTTTTTGCGAATTATACAAACCTTTTGCCTTTATTTCTTCCCAAACAACTGCAGGAAGTCCATCCCCATCGTAATCAGGGTCATTCGCAATGCGGCTACGAATCTCGGTGCTGCTGATGTCAAACAGAGGCGTATTGGCTATGGTCACTTTGCGAGGCACTTTCTCGAGCGTATAGCCTGGTCGAGGATAGATGATGACGCGATATTTGGAGAGGATTGCCTTGCTGCGATACCAATCGGGGAAGCGCTCCCAGTTGTCTGCACCTATGACCAGCACGAACTCCCGATC
>ONSR01000058.1:13453-16133 GCA_900320565.1 uncultured Prevotellaceae bacterium | reverse complement strand
GGGGCTTGTCTCAATGCGGACCATGATAACCTTGTGTCCGTCAGCATGCCAAGCCTCTGCGTCATCAGCATGGAAGACAATCTGACCACAAGCTGCACCGGGAGAAGCGGGCAGGCCTTGAGTGATAACCTTTGCCTTGCTGAGAGCGAGCTTGTCGAATACGGGGTGCAGCAGTTCGTCGAGCTTCTGTGGCTCGCAACGAAGGATAGCAGTCTTCTCGTCAATCATGCCTTCGTGGAGCAGGTCCATTGCAATCTTAACCATTGCGGTACCTGTGCGCTTGCCGTTACGTGTCTGGAGGAACCAGAGCTTGCCTTCCTGTACGGTGAACTCCATGTCCTGCATGTCGTGGTAGTGCTTCTCGAGCTTGTCCTGCAGAGCATCCAGTTCCTTGTAAAGCTCGGGCATTGCCTCTTCCATAGAAGGATACTTGGCCACACGCTCTTCTTCGCTGATGCCAGCACGCTTTGCCCAACGCTGACTGCCAATCTTTGTAATCTGCTGAGGAGTACGAATACCAGCCACAACGTCCTCGCCCTGAGCATTAATCAGGTACTCACCGTTGAAGAGGTTCTCACCATTACCTGCGTCGCGGCTGAAGCAAACACCGGTTGCTGAAGTGTCGCCCATGTTGCCGAATACCATTGCCATAACAGATACGGCTGTTCCCCATTCGTCGGGAATGCCTTCCATCTTACGATAGAGGATTGCGCGCTCGTTCATCCAGCTGCGGAACACAGCGCAGATGGCACCCCAAAGCTGCTCCTTCGGGTCGGTCGGGAAGTCTTTACCAGTCTGTTCCTTAATGGCTTTCTTGAAGAGCTCTACGAGTTTCTTCAGAGACTCTACAGAGAGGTCCTTGTCGAGGACAACGCCTTGCTCTTCCTTTACCTTCTCAATGATGGCTTCGAAGGGGTCGATGTCTTCCTTATTCTCGGGCTTCATGCCGAGCACGACATCGCCGTACATCTGTACGAAGCGGCGATAGCTGTCATATACGAAGTGAGGATTGCCAGTCTTGGCTACCATACCTTCTGCCACCTCATCGTTAAGACCGAGGTTCAGGATGGTGTCCATCATGCCAGGCATTGAGGCGCGTGCACCAGAACGAACGCTGACGAGAAGAGGATTCTTCGGGTCGCCGAACTTGCAGCGCATCAGGCTCTCGGTGTGAGCTACGGCTGCATCTACGTCCTTCTGCAGGATTTCTACAATCTTCTCCTGACCGACCTTGTAGTACTCGTTACAAGTATCTGTGGTGATGGTGAAGCCTGGAGGAACAGGGACACCAATGTGATTCATTTCCGCCAGGTTAGCACCCTTGCCACCCAGCAGCTCGCGCATCTGCGCATTACCTTCTGCTTGTCCGTTGCCGAAGGTATAAACACGTTTTTGACTCATAATAAGAATATATTAAGTATGTTTTGTTTTTATTCAATCGGCAAAGATAAAGTAAATAATTCATAATTCATAATTCATAATGAATAATTTTGCCGTTTGCGTGAAAATTCGTACTTTTGCACATCGAAACAAGCATTAACATGTCAAGAAAGAAGAAAGAATTGCCTATATATAAAGAGGTAGAGATTCAGGATGTTGCAGCCGAGGGTAAAGCACTTGTGAGGATTGACGACCTAGTTGTTTTCGTGCCGTATGTTGTGCCTGGCGATGTGGTTGACCTTCGTGTCACGCGCAAGAAGCATCATTATGCCGAAGCCGTTTGCACATACATTCACAAGAAGAGCGTACACAGGACAGAGCCATTCTGCCCGCATTATGGCGTTTGCGGTGGATGCAAATGGCAGATACTTCCCTACGAGGAGCAGCTTCGCTACAAGCAGAAGCAAGTGATGGACAACTTGGAGCGCATCGGCAAGATTCCCTTGCCAGAATGTTCGCCCATCCTCGGTTCGGAGAAGACCAGATGCTATCGAAACAAACTTGAGTTCGGGTTTGCTGACAAGATATGGCTGACAGAAGAAGAGATTCGTTCAGGCAAGAAGTTCGAGCAGCCTGGGGCAGTCGGCTTCCATACCTCAGGCGCGTTCGACAAGATATTGCCCATTCAGGACTGCCAGCTCATGGAGGACATCAACAATCGTCTGCGCAACGGAGCCCAGGCGTATGCCTACGAGCACGGACTCAGCTTCTTCAATGCCCGCGAGCATCGTGGCCTCTTGCGAAACATGATGATACGCCTCTCCAACACCGGCGAGTTGATGGTGCTGATGCAATTCTGCTTTGCACCCTTCGACACGCTTTCTGCCGACCGACTCAGGGAGCAGGCTCTGGAGATGCTACAGTGGATGCACGAGAGTTTCCCCGAGGTGACGAGCCTGCTTTGGGTAAACAACGAGAAGTTCAACGACACCATCGGCGACCTTGACGTGCAGCTCTTCAGCGGCACAGACCATATCTTCCTCGAGATGGAGAGCCTTCGCTTCAAGGTAGGGCCGAAGAGCTTCTACCAGACCAACACTGAGCAGGCCTATATATTATATAAGGTAGCGCGCGAGTTTGCTGGGCTCACGGGCGAGGAACTTGTTTACGACCTCTATACGGGCACCGGCACCATCGCTAACTTCGTGGCAAACCGTGCAAGAAAAGTCATTGGCATTGAGTACGTGCCTGAGGCCATCGAGGATGCCAAAGTGAATTCCAAGATAAATGGCATCGAGAA
>ONSR01000058.1:0-13426 GCA_900320565.1 uncultured Prevotellaceae bacterium | reverse complement strand
TCATCATCACCGACCCGCCTCGTGCCGGAATGCACGGCGATGTCATCGATGTCATTCTCTTTGCCGACCCGCAGCGCATCGTCTACGTCAGCTGCAACCCAGCCACGCAGGCTCGAGACTTGCAGCTCCTCGGTGAGCATTATGAGGTGAAACGCATCCAGCCAGTCGACATGTTCCCTTACACACAACACGTGGAGAACGTCGTCTTGTTAGAGAAGAAACATTGAAACCATAACACCATGAAATCAATCAAGCTTCTGACATTCATTGTCTTGGTATTATTCTCTGGAAGCATTGCTGCAGGAGACTTCACCATAGGCAACAAGACTTTCCTCTTGAATGGTGAGCCCTTCATCGTGAAGGCTGCCGAGGTGCATTACCCCCCGCATCCCGCGTCCCTATTGGGAGCATCGCATCCGGATGTGCAAGGCGTTAGGAATGAATACCATCTGCATCTACATCTTCTGGAACATCCATGAACAAAGGGAAGGGCAGTTCGACTTCACGGACAACAACGACGTGGCCGAGTTCTGCCGCTTGGCACAGAAGGACGACATGTACGTCATCGTACGCCCCGGCCCATATGTCTGTGCTGAATGGGAAATGGGTGGTCTGCCCTGGTGGCTCTTGAAGAAGAAGGACATCAAGCTCCGTGAACGCGACCCTTACTTCATGGAGCGCGTCAAGCTGTTCGAGGAGAAGGTGGGCGAGCAACTACGTCCCCTGACGATACAGAACGGCGGTCCCATCATCAGGAAGAGAAAAGGCAATTTTGTATCGTAGAAATCATAGAATCTGATTAACTAAGGATGTGAAAGTAAAGATGATTCTGCCTTCGTTGCAGGAAGCCGAGAGCCCCTATTGGCGTCCCATCAAGTACTCGCTGTTCCCACCGTTAGGGCTCGCCACGTTGGCTGCCTACTTCTGCGATGACGATGAAGTGGAGATTGTTGATCAGCATGTGGAGCGGCTGACGCTCGACGATGAGCCGGACTTGGTGTGCATACAAGTGTACGTGACTAATGCCTACCGTGCTTATAGCATTGCCGACCACTATCGGCAGAAGGGCGTCTACGTGGTCATGGGCGGCCTGCATGTCACGTCGCTGCCCGACGAAGCAGCCCGGCATGCCGATACTATCCTTCTGGGTCCTGGCGAGGAGGCTTTTCCCCGCTTTGTAGCTGACCTGCGCGCCGGACATCCGCAAAAACGCTATGTGGCCCGTTGGCGTTCTATCGAGCACATCCCGCCCGTCAGACGCGACCTCATCAAGCGAGAGAAATACTTTGTGCCCAATTCGCTCGTAGTGTCCCGCGGGTGTCCACACCACTGCGACTTTTGCTATAAGGATGCGTTCTACGGCGAGGGAAAGTCGTTCTACACGCAACGCATTGACGATGCCTTGGCCGAGATTGACCGACTGCCAGGCCGTCACCTCTATTTCCTTGACGACCACCTGCTGGGCAGTCCACGTTTTGCGAAGGATCTGTTTGAGGGTATGCGTGGCATGGGACGCGTCTTCCAGAGTGCAGCCACGATTGCCTCTGTGCTGAAAGGTGACCTGATAGAGAAAGCCGCCGAGGCTGGGCTCCGTAGCATCTTTCTCGGCTTCGAGACCTTCTCGCCAGAGAACCTGCGCAGCAGCAACAAACTGCAAAATCTTTCGAAGGACTATGTGGCAGCCGTTGAGCGACTGCATAGTCTGGGCATCATGATTAACGGCAGCTTTGTGTTTGGCCTTGACCATGATGACAAGGATGTGTTCCGTCGCACTGTGGAGTGGGGCATCGAACACAGCATCACCACGGCTACCTTCCATATTCTCACACCCTATCCCGGCACGCGCCTGTTCCAACAGATGGAGCTCGACGGACGTATTACCTCCTACGACTGGAGCAAGTACGACACGCGAACCGTGGTTTATAAGACCATCGGGCTTTCTGCCGACGAACTGAAACAAGGCTACGACTGGGCCTATAAAGAATTCTATTCCTGGAGCAATATCTTTCGTGCTAGCTTTGGCCATGACAATCTGAAGCAGCAGCTGGCTCATTTGTTCTACATGGGCGGCTGGAAGAAGTTCGAGCCGTTTTGGAACTTCATGATACAGTGCGGTCAACTGAACCGAATGCTCCCCATGCTGGAGTCTTTATTGGCAAATACGAAGAACAAGAAAACTTCGAGACTGTCACTTTCCTGAGAGTACTTGGAATCGGACTTGATGTTGAATCATATAAATAAGAGGATGTGTCTACGTTGCAATCCTCACTTCAATATTCCAGTACCTACGCAAGAAAACTCCAGTACTCTCGTGTGAGTACTGGAGTTTTCTCTGGAGAGTACTGGAAGAGCGACTTGAGTTTTGAGTAAACAAAAAGGGTATGTCGATTCATTCTGACATACCCTTCTTGTGTTTACTTTCTTGTCTTCTCTCTTTACTTTCTGTCGTCGATGTTGTTGCCTTCAGTTTCCTTAAGTGCTTCATCGAAGTCGGTCAGGCCGTTTTCGACGAGGATGTTGTACCACTGAATGAGCTTCTTGATGTCGCTCGGGTAGATGCGGTCACCATCGAAGTTGGGAAGAACTTCGCCGAGGAAAGCATAGAGTTCGTCCTTCGATGCTTTACGATAGTCGATGGAGGTCGTTTTGCCGCTTTCCTTCGCCTTGATGTTGTTCAGGACTTCGCGGAGGGGCACTTCCTTTTCATCTGTGTACATGGCGATGTCGGCCAGAGAGATGATTTTGTCTGCAGCGAAGGCAGGGAAACGTTTCTTCTGTGTGTCGAGTGTTTCGACGATGAGATTGTTGTTACCTCTTGAGACGAGTTTGAAGAGTCCGGGCTTTCCGGAGATTGCTAAGATTGTTTCGAGCATTGTCTTATGTAGTTAAAAGTTAAGAATTAAGAGTTAAGAGTTTTTCCAACTGGTTATGCAGTTGGCTGTCACCTGTTTGGTTGTTGTCGATGATGAAATCGGCTTGGAGGCGATGCAGTTCAGGCCTCTGCATCTTCATTCGAGCGCGGATTTGTGCCTCAGTAGCGGTGTCGCGGAGCATTGCTCTGCGAAGGCGAACTTCTTCTGGAGCATCAACGAAGAGGACTTTATCGACCATCTCGTTAAAGCCGCTCTCGAAAAGAATGGCACTCTCGAGGGCAACTATTGGCTTTTCGTGTTGTTCCTCAGCCCATCGCTTGAAGTCCTGGAGGACGACAGGATGGATGATGGCGTTGACCCTGCTGGCATTCTCGACATCGGCAAAGAGGTAATCGGCCAGAAGTTGCTTGTTGAGCTTGTTCCCGTCGAACACTTCGGGACCAACCAAGGCGATGAGCCTCTGGCGAATCTCCTCGTTCGAGGCGGTCAGTCGTTTGGCTTCCTTGTCGCAATCATAGACGGGAATACCGAACTTCTCCTGAAGGATGGCCGAAACGTAGCTCTTCCCGCTACCGATGCCTCCTGTGATACCTATCGTCTTAATGCCGTTCATTGCTGTTATTCGCCTGTTCCCCCTGCAATTTGTTCGATGAGATAATCCACTTCTCGTGGTGATATCCTGACATTCGAAACACCTTCAGGAACGGTCTTTAGGTGCAATTCAAGCTTGCTACTTTCTGTGTTTTGAAGCAATTCCTCGTAGGTCGTTGCAAGGACAAAATCGTCAGCTGATATCTTGTTGTAGCGTCCTGACTCAATCCTGAAAGTGATATTGGCCTGAGCAGGGAAGGTTCGGAGCTTCTTCTCAGCAGGGAAGTTCAGTCCGATGATAGGAACTTTGACGGTCTTCTCTGTGTAATAACCGACGCCGACCTTAATGGAGACTAACGATGGCTCGTATTTCAAGAGTTTCTGATGTCGCAAGGGAACCGTGAAACTGCTTGGCTCGTGGAGTTCGTCGAAGAGGACTGATTCGGTATAGACTGCGTGCATCGTGTCGAGGACAGATGCAGGAGCGAACACTTTGACTGAATCCGGTTCCAGACGAATGCTTTGGATGTAGTTCTGTTGGTGCGCTTTGAGCTCGCCAGCGAACTTGACAGGCAGTTTTCGCGAAAGGCCGTGATTGTAGGCAAAGCGAATCGTGTCGGGTCGGAAGGACTGTATCTTCATGGACGCCACGAAGATTTGTCCCAGCATCCTCTGTATCTCGGAGCTTGGGATAGACACCTCAGCTTCGTTCTTTCCCGTGTCGTATTTGGAGAAGTCTATCTTCAAACGATTGGGGCGAAAGAGGGTCGAGAAGCTGTGTCGCGCAAGGGCAAGACCTCTGTTCTGCAGGGTGACGCTTAGGGTAGGGGGGAGCGAGTCGATGATGACTACGTCGGAAGGTACATTCTCGAGTTCCATACGGACGTTCACCTCGCGAAGGAGCGTCTCGTTCAATGCTTGAAGGAGCCAGAATCCGAACGATACGGCAAGAAAGAAGCAAAAGACAAGCAGTTCGTGACTCTTGTGTCCGAACAACTTGTCCTTCCATTGCTTGAACCGGTTCTTGCCTTTCGACATCTTTTTTACTGTATTGTTGCCTGCGGAGAGGCAAAGACGCTGCCTTTATCGACAGTAATGCAAATGCCGTTTGCAATCTCGACCTTGAGTGTGTTGGCAGCCTCGTCGATGTCCTTCACTGTTCCGTAGATACCACCAGCTGTAACGATTCTGGAGCCTCGGGTAATGCTGTTACGGAAGTTCTGGATTTCCTTCTGCCTCTTTTGCTGAGGACGAATCATGAAGAACCACATGATGGCGAAGATGATGACCATCATGAAAAGGAACGACATATTGCCGCCACCTTGTGCTTGAAGTAATGTGAGCATATAGTTTTATTATTGATTTGTTGTTTCTTCTTTGACGAGTTTCCCTTCTTCCATCAGTTTCTTTGCGATGGCGTCGAGGGTTGCGTTGATGTATTTGTCGCTTTTAGGCGTGCTGTACATCTTGGCGATATCGACATATTCGTTGATGCTGACGCTCAATGGAATGTTGGGGAACGTCGTTATCTCTGCGAGTCCCAACTGCAGAATGATGCGGTCCATCAGGGCGATTCGCTTGAAGTCCCACTTGCGAGTCGTGCTGCTAATGAGTTCGTTGAAGTGTTCCTGACCCATGATGGCACGATAGAGCAGCTTCTTCGCAAAGTCGAGGTCGGCATCGCTCTTGTATTCAGGCATCAATGGATGCGTGGAAGTGCTGTTTTCCTTAAAGCGGTTGATGGTCTTGAGGACAAAGGTATCGACGATTGCCTTGTCGTCGTTCCAATAGACATTCTTGTCTTCCAGCAGTTCGGAGAGTTCGTCGTTGTTACAGATGAGCTGACGGTAGATGACTCGCCACACTTCGCGGTCCTCTTCGTAACTGGAGGTCTCGCTCTCCATATAGTTCTTGTAGAAGTCGCTTTCCTCTATCTTATTATATAGGTTGCGTACGAAAGTCTCGTGGTCAGCCCAGCTGAGTTCATGTTCCGAGCAGTAGTCACGCAGCTGACGGTTCGATTCCAGTTGAATGATGAAACGGTTGTTTGCGAACTTATGGCTCCACTTAATGCCGTCTTTCAACTTCTTGCTGCGCTTTTCATACACTTCCAACATGCGTACCGACATGCGGCTGACTTCGACAAGAAGCATCAGGAGATAGTTATAAAGGTCGTATGCTTTGTCCAGACTGAGTTGAAGTTCCTTCTCTGCAACGTCTGGGTTGTGCGTTCCTTTCTGTATGTAAGAGTACAGCACTTGCACAAGCTTTATTCGTATCAATTCTCGGTTTATCATAGAGCGCTTTAACTTAATTCGCGTGCAAAGGTACGAAAAAAAATGAAAGAATGAAAAAATGAGAGAATGAAATGCTTCATAATTCATAAATATTTTGTACTTTTGTCAAACAATAGCACTTTGAGTACTTATGGAAACAGAGAAGAAACCCTTTGAGGGCAAGGAAGCCGAAATCCTATTCTCGCGAACAGTCAAGGCGGGACAGCGTATTTACTACATCGACGTGAAGCAGAATCGCAAGGGCGAAATGTACCTGAGCATCACGGAAAGCAAGAAGATGCTGAGCGGACCTCAGGATATGCCACAGGTCAGCTACGAGAAGCACAAGATTTTCCTCTTCAAGGAAGACTTCGGAAAGTTCCAGGATGCCCTTCGCGAGGCGTTGAACTTCGTCAAGGACGAGCAAGGCGAAGCTCCCGAAAGAGTGGAGAACAGCGACGCCATCAAGCTGGATTTAGAGTTCTGAACAGAGGGCGTCTCAAACGCCCTATAGGGGAACGTCCAACGCCCTATAGGGGAACGCCCAACGCCCTATAGGGGAATAGACAACGCCCTATAGGGGAATGACTGGCGCCCTATAGGGGAATGAAAAACCCTCCCTGCAGCGCCGACAGCTTGAAGCTATTTGCCTGCGTTCGTCAATATACAAAATGAACCCCGAAAGCATTTCGACTTTCGGGGTTCACTTTATAGCAGAAGTTTCTTCGTTAGGATGCCCTTATCTGTTCATTGCCCAACCGAGCTTCAAGCCTTTGTAGCTGCCCAGGATGGAACCGAGAGAGCTGGAGCCTTTCGAACCGACGGCTGTGGCGATGCTCAGCAGTTTGTCAGCGTCGAAGAGCATCAGGAGCTGGCCGTTCTGCACAGTAACGGTGCAAGGCAATTGGCCTGTAACGAAGAGGCCATTCAGCGTCAACTTGTTGGACCTCTGGTCGTAAGAGTAAGTTCCAGGCAAAGTCCTTGAACCAAGAGCGAAGGAGCAGTTGCCGTCATTACCGAAGGTCAGTACGGACTTGCCAGCCTTGAAGCCCATCTTCTCGAGGTATGTGCCAAGCTTCTGTTCAATGTTGTTGCTCAGCACTTGTCCGCCAATCTGCGAGAGAACATTCTCGCTCTCGAAGACCAACTTCGGGCCTGCATAGGTCCAGCTGCCGACAAGAGACTGCTGGGTAGTGGTGCCACCCAGAATGTTGCCAAGAATAGTACCGAGAATGCCTGCTCCAGCTTGTCCAGCAGCACCTCCCAGAATGCTTCCAAGAGCGTCAGTTTGAGCTGCGGTTCCAGTTCCATTAGCGGTCTGACCTGTTGTGCCGAACCCGCAAGAAGCGAGTGTGAGACTTGCAGCAACAATGGCTGCGAATGATTTAATGCGTTTCATCTTCATTTTGAATTTAGTGATTAGTTATTTTGAACTTGAAATAATCTTGTAAAGCTAGTGGGGTGTGGTGTTTCGAACTGCATGGGTTCGCCTGTTCTGGGGTGATAGAAGTAGAGGCGGAAGGCATGAAGAGCGAGTCTGTGAAGCGGATTGAGTCCGTTTCCATACTTGTCGTCTCCTGCAACGGGATAGCCCAAGTCCTTCATGTGGACGCGTATCTGGTTCTTGCGTCCTGTCTCGAGTCGCATCTCAGCTAGCGTGAATCGGCCGTTCGTGGCAACACGTCTGTAATGCGTAATTGCTTCCTTGCCGCCGTTATCTGTGGGGCTGCTGTATGTGATGTAAGCCTTGTTGTCCTTGAGCCACGAGTGAACAGTGCCGCCTTCCTGCTTCATCTCGCCACAAAGGACTGCAACGTACCTGCGGTCGTACACGATGTTGTGCCAGTCTTCCTCGAACATCTTCCTGATTTCCATGCTCTTGGCATATAGCATCAACCCGCTGGTGTCCCTGTCGAGACGATGCACAACATGAGCCGTGCAAGGGAAATGACGCTTCTTGAAGTACTCGTCGAGGATAGTCTTTACGCAGTATTGACCTGGCGCAGAGGCCATGCTGAGGATTCCTTCCGACTTCTCGATGACGATGAGGTCTTTGTCTTCGTAGATTATCTTGACGTACTTGTTCAGCAGCTCTGTGCTTCGCTTGTGACGGCTCACTAGCACGGTTTGTCCTGGCGAGAGCATGAAGTCGTATTGCGTCACGAGTTTCCTGTCAACCTGAATGCCGTGCCCTTGCAGCAAGTCCTTGACCTTGTTGCGACTGATGCCGCTCATTTCCTTCATCAGGAACTCCATGAGTGGCATAGGCTCAGTGACATCGAGCTTTATATATTTGCTTGCAGCGTATTGCTCACCTGTTAGGTTTCTCATTTAATTCATAATTAAGAATTCATAATTCATAATTAATTCTGCTCTTTCTTCTTGTTGTGATGGGGCTTTCCTCTGCCTTTCCCTCTGTATCTGCCTTTTCCTCCGTGCCCCTTGCTTCTTGGTGAAGAGTGATAGGCAGGCGTTTCGCCAAACTCTTCAGGCATCTTCTCCTTGTAGATTTCCTTGCCAAGGAAGCGCTCTATCTGTCGGAAGAAAAGCATATCCTTGTCGTTAACAAAAGTAACAGCTTTGCCGCCTCGACCCGCTCTGGCTGTTCTGCCAATGCGATGCACGTAATCCTCTTCATCGCGGGGCACATCGAAGTTAATGACGAGTGCAATGTCGTCGATGTCTATACCACGAGCCACAATGTCTGTTGCCACGAGGATGTCTATCTTTCCACTGCGGAACCCAAACATCACATCGTCTCTTTCTGCCTGACTCAAATCGCTGTGCATGGCTCTTGCATTGTATCCGGCACGAATGATGCTGATGGCCAGTTCCTTGGTCTTCTTTTTGGAACCCACGAAGATGATAACCCTGTGAGGTGGCTCTTCCTCGAACATGCGCTTGACGACCATAAGTTTCTGCGGCTCGTAGCAAAGGTAAGCACTCTGCTTGATGTTGTCTGCGGGCTTACTTACTGCAAGCTTCACTTCAACAGGGTTGCGTAAGATGCTGTGTGCCAGGCTTAATATGTCTCCAGGCATCGTTGCGCTGAACATGATTGTCTGGTGCTCCTTAGGGAGCGCTTTTGCTATAAGGAGGATGTCATCGCAGAAGCCCATATCGAGCATGCGGTCTGCTTCGTCGAGGATAAAGAACGAGACACGGCTCAGGTCGATATTGCCTAAACTCAAATGACTGATGAGACGACCAGGCGTAGCAATCACCACATCGGCTCCACTTTGCATGGCTCGCTTCTCCTGTTCGTATCGTACGCCATCGTTACCACCATAAACAGCCACACTGCTAACGTCGTCCAGATAATAGGCAAAGCCCTGCATAGCGCTGTCAATCTGCTGTGCCAGTTCACGAGTGGGGGACATGATGACGCAATTGATGGCATCCTTCGGATAGCCGCCATCTGCCAGTTTGCTTAGGACTGGAAGCAGATAGGCTGCAGTCTTGCCCGTACCGGTTTGGGCAACACCCATCACATCGCGACCTTCCAGAATTGGCGGGATGGCGTGCTCCTGAATGGGAGTCGTTTCGGTGAAGTTCATGTCGTCGAGCGCATCGAGGACATAATCGTTTAAGTCTAAGTCGTAGAAATCCATATATTATTGTGGCGCCTTTCTATAAAGATAGATGGCAATTATTGTGTAAAGTATGTTAGGCATCCATGCTGCCAGAGCTGGATGCATGCCTGCATTGGTCGAGAAGGTTGCCGATATGCCTTGCAGCAAGATATAGGTGGCACTTAATGCAATACCTATGCCAAGCGAGAATCCCATTCCGCCCTTGCGTTTCCTCGATGAGAGCGACATGCCGATTGTTGAAAGAATGAATGCAGCAAAGGGTGAGGCAAAGCGTTTGTGATATTCCACCTCGAAGATGCTTAGATTGCCACTTCCTCGATTGCGTTGCTTGTCGATGTAGTCTTTCAACTCGGCATTGGTCATGGTCTCTTGCTGGTTGCGGATAAAGAGGAAGTCGCGAGGTTCCATTCGGATGATGGAATCAATTTGATTGTAGTTCGTTATCTTCTCCTTCATTCCGCGCAACTCTCGAATAGTCACATCCCTCAGATGCCATTGGTAACGTACATCGCTCAAAGTGTCATAGACAGCAGTATTGGCCGAGAGATGGGAGACAAGTTTCTTGTTCTCGAACTTATCGAGCGAGAAGTGCATGCCTGTCTTGCTCATCCCATCGAAATGTTCCATATAAGCAATTACGCCAGTATCAACCTGCAACTGAACCTTCTCTGCATAGGTGGGGTCCTTGACGCGTTTCTTATAAGTGTTCTCGAAGGCGAGTCGCTTAACGCTGCTTCGTGGAATGACTTCCGCTCCAAGATAGAAGGTTAGAGCGGCAATGATGGCAGCACTTATCATGTAGGGCACCATAAGTCGGCGGCGACTAATGCCAGCACTTATCATTGCAATGATTTCGCTGTGGTCGGCCAGTTTGGTGGTGAAGAAGATAACACTTATAAAGACGAAAAGTGCGCTGAAAAGGTTGGCGTAGTAGGGGATGAAGTTGAGGTAATAGTCCACCGCAATCGCTTTCCATGGTGCTTGTGATTCGGTGAAGCGGTCGATATTCTCATTGAAATCGAACACCACACCGATGCTGATTATCAGCACGATGGAGAAGAAGTAAGTCCCGAGGAACTTGGCGATTATGTAACGGTCTATTCTCTTCACTTATAGTCTCTGCGTTACTTGTTTCAACATTCCCGTTTTCCAGGTCGAGAAGTCGCCTGCAATGATGTGTTTGCGGGCTTCTCCGACGAGCCAGAGATAGAAGGCGAGGTTGTGGATACTGCCTATTTGCAGGGCAAGCAACTCCTGTGCCTTGAAGAGGTGGTGCAGGTATGCTTTGCTGTAGAAGGTGTCCACCCAAGCCGTTCCTGCTGGGTCGATGGGAGAGAAGTCGTCTTCCCATTTCTTGTTGCGCATGTTCATGATGCCTTGACTCGTGAAGAGCATGGCGTTGCGTCCATTGCGGGTAGGCATCACGCAGTCGAACATATCCACGCCTCGCTCAATTGCTTCGAGCAGATTGGCTGGCGTTCCGACTCCCATCAAGTAGCGAGGCTTGTCTTTTGGCAGGATGGCATTGACCACTTCAATCATTTCGTACATAACGTCCGTAGGTTCTCCTACTGCAAGACCGCCTATCGCATTGCCGTCAGCACCTTTCGAAGCAACGAATTCAGCACTTTGCTCCCTGAGGTCCTTAAAGGTGCAACCTTGTACGATAGGGAAGAGGCTCTGGCTGTAACCATAAAGCGGTTCCGTCTCTTCGAGACGTTTGATGCAACGGTCCAGCCAACGATGGGTCAATCCGAGGCTCTTCTTGGCATAGTTGTAGTCGCTGGTTCCGGGAGGACACTCGTCGAGCGCCATGATGATATCGGCACCGATGCTTCGCTCAATATCCATCACCTTTTCGGGCGTGAAAGTGTGTCTGCTGCCATCGATATGGCTTTGGAATGTGCAACCCTCTTCGGTCAATTTGCGAATGCCAGCAAGCGAAAAGACTTGAAAGCCGCCGCTATCGGTCAGAATTGGTCTGTCCCAACCATTGAACTTGTGCAGACCGCCAGCTTTTTCCAGTATCTCTGTACCTGGACGAAGGTAGAGGTGATAGGTGTTGCCCAGAATAATCTGAGCCTTGACTTCATTATGAAGGTCGCGATCAGTAACACCTTTCACGCTGCCAACCGTACCGACAGGCATGAAAATGGGCGTCTCGATTTGGCCGTGGTCGGTCGTGATGAGACCTGCACGAGCATTGGAAAGTTTATCTGTCTGCTTTATCTCAAAGGTCATAACGCGTGCAAAGGTACGAAAAAAAGTTCATAGTTCATAGTTCATAGTTCATAATTATTACGTACAATAGCAAATCGCAAAACATAACGTGGTTAAATTGTAATTATAACGTGTTAGAATTTTATTTTAACGTGTTATATTTTTATTTTAGCGTGTTAGAATTTCATTTTAACCGTGCTATATTTTTCACTTACCACTTTTAATTCTTCATATCCTCCAAAGTTTTTTGCCGTTTCCTTTGCTCTTATCGGATAATTCGCTAAATTTGCATCGTGAAACCTACATCATAGCTTTATGTCAACGCAAGAATGATACAAGCCATTGCCGAATACTTCAAGACACAACCCGTCCTGAAGGCTTGGCTCTTTGGTTCCTATTCGCGCGGCGAAGAACGTCCCGACAGCGACGTGGACATTCTTGTCTCCCTGGATTACTCTAAACCTATCGGCTTGAAGTTCTTCGGAATGTGGGGAGATTTGGAGAGATTGTTGAACAAGGAAGTTGATTTGGTTACAGAAAGATCTCTGATGCCATACGCAGAAGAAAGCGCGAACCATGATAAAATTCTAATCTATGAGAGAACCAATTAGAGACAAGGAACGGCTCAACCATATTCTTGAAGCCATTGATACCATACTGGAGCGCACAGAAGGCATGACCTACGACGCTCTTATCTCCGACAAGATTCAATTTGGTGGGATTGTCTATTACACCATGATTATAGGTGAGGCTTCATATAAACTAAGCCGCGCTTTTGTTGCCGCTCATCCTGAAGTCCCATGGCAAGACATTGCAGATATGCGACATCATCTTGTACCTCAGATAACATAGACGATTAAGTCCACGTTTTTTTACGAAACATTCAAACCAATCAGCATTTTCATATTATGGAGTTAAAACATTTACTTTTACTATTTGCATTACTACCAGCCAAAACATGCTTGGCTGAATTTGTAAACAGTCGCCCAACAGTAGTCGATGGCATTTCTTATGAACTTGACGAGGACCACAACACAGCATGTGTAATTGCTCCCATTGATTTTAATGGGAAAAAGATTGAATATGAAGGCAGCATCGTCATCCCAGAAACGATAGAAGATATGTGGACAGAATATGTTGTTGACAGTATCTCTCCCAATGCTTTCAAGAACAATGTTACGACGAGCGTGAGCATACCTGGCACAATTAATGTAATTCCCTATTTTGGCGTTTGCCATAGTCTTACGAATGTGACTATACATTTTGGCGTACAAGAAATACGCCCTCGTGCTTTTCATGATCTACAAAATCTAGAAAGTGTTTATTTTGATAGTACTGTCTCTGCCTTAACGTTAGGCAAAAGAGGCTGTGTAATAGGTGAAGGAGCATTTCGTGGTTGTAAGAATCTTAAGAATTTACATTTGAGTTTCGTAAGAGAAATTGGCGACTGGGCTTTCTATCAATGTGGCATAACTTCACTTAACATCCCAGGAAGCCTTACAAACATTGGTGGAGTCGCTGCATTCCAAGAATGTTCCAATCTGACTTCTGTTATAATAGCGAATGGTGTAACCAACATTGGGCAACAAGCTTTTGCTTATTGTGGGAAATTGACCTCCGTCTCCATTCCTGAAAGTGTGACAACTATCGGCAATTGTGCTTTCTGTAATTGCAATAGTCTCACTTCAATAACGATACCAAATAGTGTAACGGACATCGGTAATGGTACTTTCCAGTATTGCTCTGGTCTGACTTCAATCACTCTACCGAATAGCATAACAAATACTGGCGAAGCAACTTTTTATCACTGTTCAAATCTGACCACTGTCACCATACCTGAGAGTGTAACAACCATCGGTGCAGGTGCTTTCTA
>ONSR01000055.1 GCA_900320565.1 uncultured Prevotellaceae bacterium | reverse complement strand
GTGCTCTTTCCTGCGCCGCTCAACCCGACGAGTGCCGTTATCTTGCCGCTCTCGATGTGCATCGAGACGTCGAAAAGCGCTTGGGTTCCTCCGGGATAGGTGAAGTCCACGTTCTGTAGCACGAAGTCGCCTCGAACCTGCTCTGGATGGTGTTTTCCGGTGGGTTCCACCTCGTCGTCGGCTTGCAGTATGCCGAAGAATCCCTCGGCATAGATGAGGGCGTCGTTCATGTCGTCGTAGATGCGGTGCAACTGGCGGATTGGAGCGCTGACGTTAGCGAAAAGCATCACGTGGTACATGATTTTTCCGATGGACATTCCCGGGTAGTCAATCAAGACGAGATAGGCCGTCAGAATGATGATGAGCACCGTTCCAATCTGCTCGAGGAAACTCTTCAAGCCGTTGAAAAGGTAGGCTTGCTTGCGCGTGTTCAGTTGCAGATTGGTCATTTCTTGCTGCAAAGCTGCTTGCTTGTCGGCTTCGGTTTGCTCGCGATTGAACGATTTTATGACGTTCATGCTCTCGATGATGCCCAAAATGCCTTGGCTGACGGCCTGATGACCTCCGAAAATACCTCTTCTTCCGCCTTTCATTCGAGAGGCTTGAATGTAGGTCACCCAGAAGTAGAGCGGCACGATGCAAAGAGCCACGAGACCCACATAAACGTTGGCGACAAACATGAGGCAGAGGGCGAGAATAGCGCTCGTGAAGAGGGGCAGAATCTCGATGAAGAAGTTGTTTACTGTGTTGCTCATGCTCATGATGCCTCGGTCGATTCGCGACTGCAATTTGCCCGTCTCGTTGCCTTCGCTATTGAAGAACGCCATTCGGAAAGAGAGGATGCGGTCCACCACCTTCAACGACATGTCGCGCGAGACCAGAATGCGCATCCGCTCGCCATAGTATCGCTGGCAGAAAGTAACGACGGCGCCGATGACTTCCTTGCCCAGAAGGATGATGGAAATGATGGTCAGAAGCTTGACAGCCTGGCTCCAATGAAAACCCTCGGGTTGTTGCATCATGGCATTGATGGCATCTACCGCACGGTCCAGCACCACAGCATTTACCTGCGCCATCAACGAGCCGATGAGCGTCAGGACGAGTGTCACAACAATCAGCCATTTATAGGGCAAAACAAAGGGCAGAATGTTACGTAACAGCCCCCAGATATTCATTTTCATATAATTTTACCCTCGTTTAATTGCTGCAAAGGTACGATTTTTCTTGCTTAATCAAAAACTTTTAAGTTACATTTTTCAACTTTATTTTGTATCTATGCAAGCCGTAAATCTAATACCAATTCAGCTGAGAGCTGAAAAATGAATATAATCTGTATGCATACTATTGAAACAAAATATTAACCATGAGAAGAAAGTATTCCTAATTATTACCCTGCTCTGCTCATTTGCATTTGTCTCCCTGGCAGATGAGACGACAGGCAGTTGGAGCGACTATCGCGACACAACATGGGGCACCGACTACGCAAGTGCATCATCATTTACCGTCAGCACAGCAGCACAGCTGGCTCAGCTGGCCTACATGGTGAACGATGAACATAAGGACTTTAGCGGCAAGACTGTGACGCAAACCGACAACATCGACCTTAGCGGACACTATTTAAAGGTATTTGGCAAGTATTATCTTCAAGGCATCGGGCTGCTGGATGTCGAGCCAAGCGCCTTGCAAACCTTCCTGATTGGCGGCTTCGACGTTCAGGAGCGTGTCGTCGATGAAGAGGCATTGCTCAGCCGGTCGTCCTATCTCGCGAACTGCATGATGATATATCTCTGAATCGGGCTTTGCCAGATGCACTTCGTGCGAAACGAAGACGTGATCGAAGAGGTCCTGACACGTGTAGCCTTCCTCCATGAAGAAGCGTCGCTTTATCTCTTCCCAATGCAAGTCGTTGGTGTTGGAGAGCAGGTGCGTGTGGTAGCCTTTGCTCCGCAGTGCTTTTATCAGATCGATCCTCCATCGGGGAATCACTCCGATGCAGGCGTTCCAAGCCTCGATGATGTCCTCGCGCGTGATGCCCTCGCCACAATGGCTCAGCACGAGCGAAAGGAACTCGTCGGAGGTCATCTCGCCCACCTGATAGGCCGTGATGGCTTGGCTGGCCGAGATGCCTTGGCAAACGGTAGATGTGTTCTCTGCGTCTGTTTTCACGAAGAACAACTCGGGATTGATGCCGAGGCGTTTGCAAGCCTCCCCGATGCCCTCCATGTTGAGGTCGAGCAGCACGCCCCCAAGGTCGAAGATGATGTCAAAAACCATTGTGTTTCATTCTTTAATTATTAATCTTCCCTCTTCCCTCTTCCTTCTTCCATCATCTTGCGCCAGCGAAGGTAGCCAAACACGGCAATGACGACGTAGAGGCCATAGAGCGAGGCCTTGAAGGGGATATCTTTGTGGAAATAGAGCACGCAGGTGACGATATCTACGGCAATCCATACGAACCATTGTTCCAGATATTTATGTGCCAATGCCCAGATGCCAACAAGGGATAGCGACGTGGTAAACGCATCGGCAACGGGAACGGTGGAGTCGGTGAAGGACGTTAGCAGCCACCAGATGGCGAACCACAAGACAAGGAAGATTGCCGTCCACAATAGGGCAAGAGGCATTGGAATGTGTGTGATGGGAAGTTCTTCTTTAACTCCTTCTTTATTGGAAAGAGTCTTCCATTTCCAATAGCCGTATGCCGTCATTGCCAGATAGTAGAACTCCATGCCGCAATCAGCATAAACGCCTTTCTGATAGTAGAGCACGATGCCCAGAATTTGCATGACAGCCCCGACGGCCCACATCCATATCGATGCTTTGTACTCCAGCAGGATGTAAGCAAGCCCGAGTAGGGTAGTGGTGATGTCAAGCCAATGATTAATAA
This sequence comes from uncultured Prevotellaceae bacterium, assembly GCA_900320565.1. Classification (GTDB taxonomy): domain Bacteria; phylum Bacteroidota; class Bacteroidia; order Bacteroidales; family Bacteroidaceae; genus Physcousia. The sequence goes on along the minus strand of ONSR01000055.1, from coordinate 11,013 downwards.
GGAAATCCATATTTAAAAGTTGAATATTGAACTCTTGAACTCTTGAACTTTTAATCTCTTATTTAGAATGTCAACGACAGGTGCCCCATGCAATGGAAGGGAGCTGATGGAGCAAAGCCTGCGGCTTCCTTGTCGCGTAATCCCCATGTGTTCACGGCTTGGATCTTTCCGTCGGCATCTTGTTGGAACTGTGGTGCAGCCCATCCGTTGTTGTCGTACTTGGCGTTGAACAGGTTGTAGAACGTTACGCCAACACGTGCATTCTTGAGCCCCCATTTCTTCACCTCGAAACGATAGCTCAGGTCGAGGTCTGTTGTGAAATGGTCCTTCAGCATGAGCGTCTCGTCTGTTGCCACATCGTCCGTCTGGCTCCAGTCGGACCAGCAGCGCATGGTCTTCACGCCATAGTTTGTCAGGTACTGCTCTCCAATGTATTGGCTGTGGATGGAAGCGCTCCAACCTTTATAGTTAAATGTGAAGATGTTGTTGAAGATAACCTCGGGCGAGAAGCTTAGTGGTGTTTCGCCAATGTTAACCTGAGTGGTGTAGTCATCGAGGGTAATAATCATGTCCTTGGCGCGATTCTTGCTCAGCGTGGCATTTGCGTCCCAACGGAACCAATCTGTTGGCATCCAAGCTGCTTCCATCTCTATGCCCATGCGATAGCTCTTTTCGATGTTCTTCGTGACGGCCTCGCCCACATCATTTAACTCGCCCGTCAGCACGAACTGGTTCTTGTAGTCCATCCAATACAGGTTCACGCCAGCTGAGAAGCGACGATGGCGGAACTGATAGCCAACCTCCAGGTCGTTCAGGCGCTCTGCATGAACAGGCTTTCCCCATTGCTCCTGGAAGTGGTCGCGAGTGGGTTCGCGATGAGCAATAGCATAGGATGCATAGACGCGATGGTGGTGGTTGATGTCGTAGTTCAGACCTGCCTTCGGATTGAAGAAGTCGAAGTTGCGGTTCAGGTCGTAGATGATTTGCCCGTTATCGTCCCAATCGCTTGCGCTTCCGTCCATTCTGTAGTTGACGTGACGATATTGCAGGTCAACATACGCGCTCAAGCCCTTCACAAACTCCCAGTTCACTTTCGCATAGATGTTGGCATCTGTCTTTCGGGAATCGTTGTCGTAGTATTGATGGTTTGGCTCTAATGCAGAAAGCGTAGGCGATATGTTAGGTGCGTCCTTATAGAATGGCACGCCTACCCACATGACGTGCCCCAAGTGGCTTGCATCGAAGTGGTTGACGGCTCCACCGATATTTGCCGTCAGCCCATGGCGGTTGTCGTAGTTCGCTGAAGCCACCATGCCGTAGAAATCCTTGATGCCATCCTTGCGCTGCACCATGTCGGCACGCATATCAAGGTCATCGGTTAGCAGATACTCGTACAGCTTCTTGCCCATCTTCATCTGGTCGTAATAGTAGTTGTCGTGGGTGTAGTGAAGTGCCACGTTCATGGTCCAGTTCTTGCCAAGCCATTGGTTCCAATGCAGTTGGTAGTGCTGCTGATGGTAGTTGTCGTACTGGTCGTCGTAGTACTTCATCTTTCCTTGCGCGTCGTAATACATGCCGCACGAGTTGTAGCGCCTTCCATAGCGGCTCTGTTCCGCTTTAGATGTATAGTTCCAAGCCATGTAGGTCTTCTCTGTACCGTTGAAGGTGATGAACTTCACCGTGGTGTTGTCGGAGAAGTAGCCTGCCTGCAGGAAATAGGAATAGAAGTCCGACGTCGCACGGTCCACGTAACCGTTGCTGCCAATGTTCGACAGGCGTCCCTGAACACCGAAGTGCCCGTTCAGCAGTCCCGTGCCAAAGCGCAAGGTCTCCTTGTGCGTACCATACGAACCACCGCTGGCATCCAGCCCCACATATGGCTTCATGCCGATGCTTTCAGTCAGCATATTAATGCTTGCACCAAAGGCACCAGCACCATTCGTGCTCGTTCCCACACCACGTTGCACCTGAATGGATTGCACGCTGCTGGCAAAGTCGCCAATATCAGAGAAATAGATGAGCGAACTCTCGCTGTCGTTAAGGGGAATGCCATTCGCCGTTACGTTGATGCGCGAAGCGTCTGTGCCACGCACCCTAATGCTTGTGTAACCGATGCCGTTGCCTGCATCTGTCGTGGTGGTAATACTTGGCAATGTGGAGAGCAGGAAGGGAACGTCCTTCCCATAGTTCAAAGCCTCGATCTGCTCGCGGTTCAGGTTGCTATGCGCTACAGGTGTCTTGCTTGTGGCACGAAGCGAAGTCACCTCCACCTCCTGCAGATCTGTCTCTTTCTCAACATCTTGTGCCCAGGACATACTGGCGCTCACCAGCATCGTCACAGCCAATCCAATAAAACTTTTCATTTCTTTTTCCTTTATTATTAATTAAACAATAAAGGGGTGCAGACAATGTCTGCTCAGAAGATTCAACTTTATCATCCCTACGTCGGTATTGCCCGAATCAGGTATGGAGGGTTTAATCTCAGCCCGTCACTTTGACGAGCACCCCTTGATAATTCGTGTTGCAAGGACAGAGCAAGCTGAATGCAGAGAATAGAGTTCTTTGCTGAGGCACAGCCTGTTCTTGCTGCGATTCCTTAAATCGCGCTGCAAATTTACGACAAAAAAGTGAATGGCGAATAGCAAAAGGTGAAAAATTAAAGGAATTACACAAATTAACGACGTCATACATCATATAAATAAAGTAAAGTTTATACGTCGAAAATTTGCAAATGCTCTGAGAAATTCTTATTTTTGCAGTGTGAATATCTCGCATCGCAGCACTAATAATCGAAAGTTTTAACGCTTCATCAACATTTGCACCATGAAAATTTCTGTCTATACACTGACCTCTGAACTCCACGACGAACGGTCCGTTGAGCTTTTGACGCAAGAGTTCCTTGCAAGTCTCGACATCAATTTTGACCTGAAAGGCAATGATTACAGCGATTTCGGTAGTCAGCCTCTCTGCCTTATCTATGTCAGAACAGGCGGCACGGAAGGCATTTTCAAGAAACTCCTGCCTTCGCTGCTGGAGAAGTCACAGCGGCCGTTCTACCTGTTAACGTCGGGCCAGAGCAACTCTCTGGCTGCTTCTATGGAGATTCTCTCGTATCTTCAGCAAAGAAATCTTCGCGGAGAGATTCTGCATGGCAGCAAGGATTATGTGACGGGACGCATCGAAGCGCTGCTCAGGGTAGAGGAAGCCAGGCGACAACTGCAAGGCGCCCGACTCGGCATCATCGGTAAACCGTCCGATTGGCTCATATCGAGTGATGCTGATTACAAGGCAGTTCGTGAGCGTCTGGGCATCGAACTTGTTAACATTCCCATGCAGGAACTGCTCGACACAATTGTTTCGAACGACATCTATGGCGGCTTGAAGACCATCATCGACAGGTATCAACTCAAAGGATTCACTTTGCGATGCTTCGACCTGCTGACCTCCCTCAAGACCACTGGCTGCCTGGCTTTGGCAAGACTGAACGGCGAAGGATACGTGGCTGGCTGCGAAGGCGACGTCCCAGCCATGCTTTCCATGATGATTATCCGCTCGTTGACGGGCCTCTCTGGCTTCCAGGCCAATCCGGCTCGCATCAATCCAGAGACGGGCGAACTGCTCTTCGCACATTGCACGATACCCCTAAATATGGTAGAAAGCTATGAGCTCGACACACATTTCGAGTCGGGCATCGGTGTAGGTGTCAGAGGTTTTATGAAGGCTGGACCTGTCACGTTGTTCAAGGTGTCGGGCGACCTCAACAGACATTTTGTGGCGGAAGGCTCGCTCATCAAGAACACAACGGAACCGAACCTGTGCCGTACGCAACAGGTCATCAGGCTTGCCGACAAACGACAGGCTACTTACTTCCTGACACAACCGATTGGCAATCACCATATTGTCGTGCCTGGTCACATAGGTTGGCTGCTCGAAGAGGTGATAAAATAGTGGAGTAGGGGCTACTCTTCCTTCGTGAGGAAACTCTCGATATTCTTTATCTTCGTATCCTCGATGGCATCGCTATGCCCAGTCAATGCTGCGAATGGAGCGAACTGCGCAGCTCGCTGATACATAGTCATCTGCGGATGCTTCTGCGATACATGGTGAGGCAGGTTGATGATATCGTCGTAAGCTCCCATAATTCTAAACTTTAATTTCTAATCTCTAATCCCTAATCCGTGGCAATCGCGCTATGCACGATGGCCACCAATTTGTTTGTTGCGTTCCTTGGCCGTCGCCCCTTCTGCATAACTCGTGCCTTTCAGGATGGCATTCTTGCCGAATCTCTGCTTTATCTTGATGACAGCTTCCTGCATCCTGCGCTCCTTTTCAAGCTCTTCCTGCTTGTTTTTCTGTGTCTTTTCTGCTGACTCGTAATCCGTAAAGAGGTCGAGCTGCTGAGGACTGTTGTCCATTGTCTGCGGTCTGTTGGCCTCCCTAATGACATGATTCGTGGAGATATTCAAGCGGCGAATGAGCAAATCTCTGTTAACTATCCTGTCATACAAGCACATAACTGCATCGATTATTTCGCGACTTGAACTGCTGTAACTGGCCAGATTGGCCGTTCCATGCGCATGTTTGGGCACGGGTCGGCCGTAATAATCCATCACGATTTCGCCATGATACTTCGATGCGACATCGGGTCTCGTCAGGCTTTCCCTGTCGTAGCTGACGGTCAGGACAAGTTGATTGGTGAGCAAACGCTTTTCCACGAGTTCGAGACTTATGGAATCTGCCATCTCCATCACGACGTTTCGCGCTTTATCGAAGGTGTAAGGCTCCGTCAGGACTTGGCCGCTGCTCATGGAATTAGTTTCTGGTCTGTATGCCTTGACGTAATCAATCGTGCAAGGCTCCCAGCCCCAAGCATGGTCTATCAGTAGCTCTGCGTTAACCCCAAAGAGTTTGTAAAGTAACTCCTCGTCTTTGACCGACTGCCTGGCTACCTTTCCCATAGTGTCGATACCATAGCGTGCAAGCTTTTCTGCAATGCCTCGACCCACACGCCAGAAGTCCGTGATGGGGAAGTGATTCCATAGCTTTTGCCGATACGACATCTCGTCCAACTCTGCTATGCGTACTCCGTCTTTATCAGCAGGCATCTTTTTCGCCACAATATCCATAGCGACCTTGGCCAGATACATGTTTGTGCCAATGCCTGCAGTAGCGGTAATTCCCGTTTGTCGCAGCACATCGCGAATCATGGTTATGGTCAGCTCGTGTGCTGTCTGCTTGTATGTAGCCAGATAGTTCGTAACGTCCATGAAAACCTCGTCAATGCTATAGACATGAATATCCTCGGGCGCGACATATTTCAGGTAGATATCGTATATCTGGCAACTTACCTCGATGTACTTAGCCATCCGTGGCTTAGCAATAACGAAATCGATGCCTCTAGCCTTTTGCTTTACCTCGAACAACCGCGCCCTGCCCGGAATGCCGTACGCCTTCAAGGCTGGCGAGACGGCAAGACAGATAGTCTTATCTGTCCTGCTCTCGTCTGCTACCACAAGCCGTGCAGAGAGAGGGTCGAGCCCCCTCTCCACACATTCCACACTGGCGTAGAACGACTTGAGGTCAATTGCAATGTATGTGCGATTGTCGCTTTTCAATTGTAACCTTGAACTCTTAATTGTTAATTTTTAATTGTTATTTCTTAATTGTTATTTCTTAATTGTTAATTTTTAATTGTTAATTTTTAATTGTTAATTTTTAATTGTTAATTTTTAATTTTCAAAGGTGTATATCGATGGGAACGCTCACTTTAAAGCAGAAGTTCCTGCCCATAGCAGAGATGCCTTGCCTGCCTGTCAGGGAGCCTGTATCGACATATTTCAGCCTGGAAAGGTGAGACTGGTAGGCTTTGTCGAAGAGGTTCTGGCAGGAGAAAGTAAGCTCGATGCAGTTGTGACCGAAGATGTGCAAGTCCATGCCTGCAGAGAGGTTGAAGAGGGCATAACTGGGAGTAGCCGTCTCTGTGTTGTCAACAGCATAGAACTTGTTCTGCCGGAAGTTATATTCCATTCCAAAGGCAAGGAAGGTGCGACGGCAATGGTTCTTGGCGAAGTTAGGAAACTCGTATCGGATGTCGCTGGTCCACTTTGGAGCAGGCATCATGGGCAAGTTCTTCGCCTCGTCTGGCTGGTCGAGCTGAACGCCTCGAACATAACTGAAAGCATTCTCGAAGTGAAGGGGATTGATGGGATGCACATCGACAGAAACCTCGCCACCCATCAGCCTGGCATCGCCCTCTCGATATTGATAGGTTCGATAGCCGTCTGTCTCGTAGGGAAGACGAGCCAAGAAGATGTAATCGTCAATCCAATTCGTGAAAAGTGACGCTTGCAGGCTAACGTAATGAGACGTGTAGTCGAATCCCAAATCAAGTTGGGTGCTCTTCTCTGCCTTTAGTTCTGGATTGCCCAACTCATATTGGATGCTGCCTTCATGCACACCATTCGAGGAGAGCTCACTTACCGTGGGAGCTCGGAAACCTCGTGCTGCATTGAGGCGAAGGTTAATTCGGTCAGTCACGTTCCATACAACACCCAGACTCCCCGTAATGCCAGTAAAGTTCTTGCTCAAGGCTTCGAAACGCAATACGCCTTCTTCCGTCAATGAGGTTGTCTTGAGATGCCGGTTATCGAAACGCGCTCCACCAGAGAAATGCCACTTCTGGTATTGCCATTCTGCTGTGGCAAAGACGCCAATATCAAAGAGATGATGGTCGGGAATCAGGTATTCTTCGCCCTGATTGATGTTCCTTTGCCACATACCACCAACGCCTGTCGAAATTTTCCAATCGTGGGGTAGGGAGTGGAGGTACTTGATGTCATAATTAACGGTATGCAGCCTCATTGCCAATTCTGGCGTTTCTTCCTCTTCGAATTCCCTTCGATAGTTCTGCTGATAACCAATGATGGCCTTCAAGGTGCCGTCTCCAAAGTACCATGCATTATCGCTGATGGCTTTATAGTGAAGCACTTTTTGGAAGGGTGAAACGATGCCATAACTCTTCCCGTCAAAGTCGCTTCCAACAAGTTCGCCTTCCGTGATGCCTGGTGTGAAACTGACTCTCGAAAAGCGGAGCCAGCTATGGCCCCATCCTCTATTAATACCAAGCATTCCTTGGATGTCTCGTTCCTTGAAGAATGAGCCTGGAACATAACCATCGACTTTGTTTTTGTAGCAATGAGCTGCCTTATCGAGGAAGTGCCAATTCCAAACGAAGCCTTTCGTATTGCCTGCAAAACCAACGCGATAGTCGTAGAGTCCGTTGTTGGTCTGGTATTGACTGCCTACCTTGACCTGCATCGTGCCTTCCTCCAAAGGATGTTCCGGATGCAGAATCATCACGCCTGCAATAGCGTCGCTGCCATACATCAACGAGGCTGGACCTTTCAGAACCTCGACGGAATGGACGCCTTCTTCATCAACTTCAAGTCCGTGCTCATCGCCCCATTGTTGGCCTTCTTGACGAATTCCCTGGTCAACGACGACAACGCGATTGTAACCAAGACCACGAATGACTGGTTTCGAGATGCCTGCACCTGTACTTATCTGGGAAAGTCCTGGCAGATGTCCAACTGCATCAACAAGATTCGTGCCTATGGTATTATGCAATTGTTTGGGCGAGACGACCATGAAAGGTGATGCTGCATCCTTGAGTCGTTGAACACCGGCAATGCCTTGCACGGTCACTTCGCTCAGGATGGCTTCTTTCATCGGGTTGATACTATCCTCCAGACAATCGCTGTGCTGGTGAATCTCTTGAGCTAACATAGGCGAAACAGCCAGCAAACTATATATATAATATAATAGAAATAGGCGTTTCATTTGTGCTTTCATCCAATGAGTTTAAGTATCTGTTTTTCAGTTGCATCTGGAAGAATCTTTTCAAACTGACTGACGAGTCGTTTGAAGGAGGCTTCAGCAGAGCATTCGCATTTGCAGGCTTCCTTCCCATACAGCGACTCGGGGGTGTTCAGCAACGACCAGCCCCAGCCATATTCTTTGCCCCGCTTGTCGAGGGGATACACGAAATCCTCGGTGACAATATAGGTTGCCATCTCCAATTTGGTGATGTAACCGTCGAACTTCGACCGCATCCCCTTTCTATTAAAGCCGCAAGCAGCCCTTAACTCTCTGGTAATCAGGCTGCCTGTCGTCCTTAATGTATCGAGAATGCTGCCCTCGATGGAGTCGAGGGAAGGGTGGGGGAACTTGCCCCTTCGGTAGTTACAGAAGTCCGGCCACCATTCTTTGCTGATGAAACCGGCCTTCTTGTTGAAAAACTTCCCGTAGAAGCAAGGCATCTCGGTCACTATCTGGCCCTTCCATTTCCAAAGCGGCCAGTCCCACCCTCCATCGGAGAAAACTACATAGCGACAGTCCTCATCGACAATCTCTTCTGCCGAGAAGCCATAGACTCCGCTGTCGAGCAAGGGCAAGAAGCCAATCTCGTCAATCAGTTCCATTAGCTCAGCAGCAGAGCCGATGCGAGGGAAGTTTTTCATGAAACGAGCTTAATCTACTCTGCGCTAAACTGGTCCTTACCAACGCCACAAAGCGGACATTCGAAATCCTCAGGAACCTCTTCCCAAGGTGTGCCGGGAGCAATACCCTTTTCGGGTACTCCAACTTCGGGATCATACTCCCAACCGCATACTTCACATACGTACTTTGCCATAATTCTAAATGTTTAGAGGGTTTATAAAAATGTATGGTTCTCAATGCAAAGATACGAACTTTTATTTCGTCTCACAAATGTTATAGGCATAAAAAATCTTAAATTAAGAAATGTGGCATGGGTTCTCTTAAAACTTAACACGCTTAGTTGTCAAACTTAACGTGCCATGTTTGAAGATTCGACGTGCCAAGCTTGAAGATTCGACGTGCCTAGTTTGTCAATTAGCCGTGCCTGGTTTACTTTTAATATTGCAAAGCATGTGCAAAAATGCCATTATTTATGATAATTTTTTTTCTTTTTTTACTAGTATTAATAAATAATGTGTAACTTTACACCGCGAAATATATGGCAGAACATAATATAAGTTCCCCCCAAACGACGCCAGGGTTATCCACTGACGGCGGCGGAGCCGTGCGCGGAAGTAAGATGTAAGAAGTAAGATGTAAGAAGTAAGATGTCAGAAATTGGAGATATAATTCAAACGAAGTGTATGGCTTTTGCTGACAGAATAATCAAACTGAACGACTACTTGCTGGAGCAAGCAAGTAAGAGGGAAGAGGTAAGAAGTAAGAAGGAAAAAAGCGGTAGGATTCCGATTCAACTTCTTTCTGTTGCCAACCTCTGTAACCAGTTGCTTCGTTCGGGCACGAGCATCGGAGCGAATGATGCAGAAGCATGTAATGCCATCAGCAAGGCAGACTTTAAGAGTAAAAGCTTTATTGCTTTGAAGGAAGCCAGAGAAAGCCTTTATTGGTTAGAGTTGCTACATCGAAATGCCTACCTGACAGAAGCCCAATTTGAAAGCATATATGCAGATGCTGAAGAACTTGTAAAAGTACTAACGCATAGGTGCAAGAAGTTAGACGGAGTGGAATAACATCATCCATCATCCATTATCCATCAAACATCATCCATCAAGAAGGCCATCTACCATCTTCCATCTAACTTCTTCCCTCTTCCCTCTTACATCTAACATCTTCCATGACACCTTCTTCCCTCTTCCCTCTTCCATCTTCCATCAAATGGTACATCCTTTGGGTTCATTCACGAACAGAGAAGTCGGTCCGCGACAACCTCATTCACAATGGCTTTGAGGCATTCGCAGCCACCCGGAAAGAGGTTCACACTTGGCGCAGAAGAGAACGCAGAATGGTGGAGAAGGTGATTATCCCCTCCGTTGTCTTCGTTAGAATGGAGAAGCAGGACCGAATCATCGTGGAGCGCATGATGAACGTCTCCTGCCTGATGCGCGACCCAGCCAGAAAAGGAGCGAGAAGCAAGGGACAAGACGAATACGCCTGCATAAGCGAGGATGAGATCCACCTCTTCCGCCAAATGCTTGAACAGGAAGAGGCCGACGTCAACTTCACAACTACAGACTTCACCATCGGAGAATATGTCCACATTAAAGACTTCCCAGAAGGCAACAATATAGCACAGATAGTCCGCATCTACAATGACAACAAGACCTACGTCGGACTGCGCGTCAGCTTCCTCGGTTGCGCCTATATGCAAGTCCCCCTAAACCGCATCATTAAGATAGATAACGGTTAAAGGTTAAAGGTTAATGGTTAAAGTTTAACGAAGATGTCTTCCCAGAACTGACAACCATCTCTTACCTCTTCCGTCTTACCTCTTCCGTCTTACCTCTTCCGTCTTACTTCTTCCGTCTTCCATCTTACATCTTCCGTCTTCCATCTTACATCTTCCGTCTTCCATCTTACATCTTATCAAAATGCTCTACGACCACATTCATAACATCAATACATACGCAAGCCTCTCGCCCGACATCTTGGTCGGACTCGAGTTCCTTCGCGATGCCAAACCCGACATAGCCAACGGTGTCTATCAGCTCAACCCACGCGTCAAGGCCATCGTCTCCGAGTACGAGACAAAGCCTCAGAACCCGAACGGCTACGAAGCGCATCGTCAGTACATAGACATACAATGCACCCTGCAGGGGCAGGAACGTGTAGCATGTCTCCCCATAGAGAAACTCACCGAGACAAAGCCCTACAGCGAAGACGGTGATTGTGCGCTTTACTCCGCAGACACCATCCATCAGCCACTGGAGATGACCATCGGAGCCGGCTACTTCGCCATCTTCTTCCCCCAAGACGGCCACATGCCCGGCCTCAGTGCCCCATCCCCCTCACCCGTCAAAAAAGTCGTCGTAAAAGTAAAAATCTAGGTTATAAAGTTTACAGTTTACAGTTTACAGTTTATGGCATACGCATTTGAGAATTTGAACGCCTGGAAGGAATCCCGGAAACTGGTTGTATCTGTGTATCAGCTGTTGGATAGTTTCCCAAAGTTTGAAA
>ONSR01000067.1 GCA_900320565.1 uncultured Prevotellaceae bacterium | reverse complement strand
GACGTGGACGGCTCCATCGAGGCACTCAGCGACTCTCTCATCAAACTCTCGACCGAGAAGATTCAGGTCAACGTCATCTACAAGGCTGTGGGTCAAATCAGCGAGAGCGATGTCAACATGGCAGCCGCTGCCGAGAACTGCTTCATCGTCGGCTTCCAGGTTCGTCCTTCCGCTCCAGCCCGCAAGTTGGCAGAGCAGATGGACGTCGATATCCGCCTCTACAGCGTCATCTACGATGCTATCGAGGAGGTGAAGGATGCGATGGAGGGCATGCTTTCGCCCGAAATCAAGGAGGAAGTCACGGCTCAAGTCGAGGTGCGCCAAGTCTATCACATCACGAAGGTTGGTACCGTTGCCGGTGCTTACGTTGTGGATGGCAAGGTCAGCCGCACAAACAAGGCTCGCGTCATTCGCGACGGCATCGTGGTCTTTACGGGAGCCATCAATGCGCTGAAGCGTTTCAAGGACGATGTGAAGGAGGTCAGCACAAACTTCGAATGCGGCATCTCGCTGGTTGGCTACAACGACCTTCGCGAAGGCGATATGATTGAGACCTTCCAGGAGATTGAAATCAAGGCAACACTCTAAAGCAATTCATAATTCACAATTCATAATTATTGGGCAGCGGCCTGTCTTTTTCATGGCGTAGCTTAATTATGAATTGTGAATTATAAATTGTGAATTAATCGCGATGGATCTTCTTCTGCTCATACTACTGGCTGTTGGGTTTGTCATGGGACTCATTTCGGGGGCTATCAAGCAGCTTATCTCGCTTGTTGCTTTCGTGATTGGTTTCGTCGTAGCCAGCATGTACTACGAGCAGTTGGGCGAAGTGCTGGCAGGCTTCCTGTCGATGCCAAGCGTCTGCAAGGTTGTGGCGTTCGTACTCATCTGGATTATGGTTCCGATTGTGGCGAAGCTCATCGCCTCGATGCTTACGTCGCTCTTGGACAAGCTGATTCTGACGGGGCTGGTCAACAGGCTGCTTGGCGGGCTCTTTGGTGTCGTGAAGTATGCGCTTGTGCTGGGAGCCTTCATCTGGCTCTTCTCGTCGATGAACCTGATTAAGGAAGAGATGATGCAGGAGTCGCGTCTTGCAGGCCCGCTCAAAGCCTTCCCCGAGTTCATCTACAACAACGTCTTCAGTGGAGAAACAGAGGGGGAATCAACGCAGCCTGCCGAATCTGCCAACGCGACCTGCCGAATCAACCAACGCGGCGTGCCGAATCTGCCAACGCGGCGTGCCGCGTTTATCAACACATCTGTGTAAAAGGAATTGGAGAATGGGAAACGATAAGAACAGTTTTGTGCGCGAAGTGGCGGAGAAGAAGTACGAGTACGGCTTCACCACCAATGTCGAGACAGACATCATCGAGAAGGGTCTGTCGGAAGACGTCGTGCGCCTCATCTCCAGGAAGAAGGGCGAGCCTGACTGGCTGCTCCAGTTCCGACTGAATGCTTTCCGCTACTGGCTCACGCTGGAGCAACCTACTTGGGGACACCTGAAGATGCCTCCCATCGACTACCAAGCCATCAGCTACTATGCTGACCCGACCCGAAAGGGGCAAGGGGCAGGGAGCAAGGGGCAAGAAGGTGAGAAGGAGATTGACCCTGAGCTGATGAAGACCTTCGACAAGCTGGGAATACCTTTGGAGGAGCGTATGGCTCTGGCCGGAACAGCCGTCGATGCGGTGATGGATTCGGTAAGCGTCAAGACAACCTTCCGCGAAAAACTCCAAGAGAAAGGCATCATCTTCTGCTCCATCAGCGAGGCTGTCCGCGAGCACCCCGACTTGGTGCGCGAATACTTGGGCAGCGTCGTTCCCTACAAAGACAATTTCTTCGCAGCACTCAACTCCGCAGTCTTCAGCGACGGTTCGTTCGTCTATATCCCAAAAGGCGTGCGCTGTCCGATGGAACTCAGCACGTACTTCCGCATCAATGCCCGCGGAACAGGTCAGTTCGAGCGGACTCTCATCGTATGCGACGACGACGCCTACGTCTCATACCTCGAAGGCTGCACGGCTCCTATGCGAGATGAGAACCAGCTCCACGCTGCCATCGTCGAGATAGTTGTGAAGGAGCGGGCAGAAGTCAAGTACTCAACGGTGCAGAACTGGTATCCAGGCGATAGCGAAGGCAAGGGAGGTGTGCTCAATCTGGTTACGAAACGCGGTCATCTGCGCGGTGCCAACAGCCGACTCTCGTGGACTCAGGTAGAGACGGGAAGTGCCATTACATGGAAGTATCCCAGCTGCGTTCTGAGTGGCGAAGGCAGTCAGGCTGAGTTCTACAGCGTGGCTGTCACCAACAACTACCAGCAAGCCGATACGGGCACGAAGATGATTCACATCGGCCGCAACACCAAGAGCACCATCATCTCGAAAGGCATCAGCGCAGGCAAGAGCCAGAACGCTTACCGAGGCCTCGTCAAGGTGGCCTCCACAGCCGACGGAGCCCGCAACTACAGCAGCTGCGACTCGCTTCTCTTGGGCAGTCATTGCGGCGCTCATACCTTCCCCTATATGGACGTCCACAACGATACGGCAGTCGTCGAGCACGAAGCCACGACCAGCAAAATCAGCGAGGATCAGCTCTTCTACTGCAACCAGCGCGGCATCTCGACCGAGGAAGCCGTCTCGCTCATCGTGAACGGCTATGCCAAGGAGGTCATCAACAAGCTGCCAATGGAATTTGCCGTCGAAGCACAGAAACTGCTTGGCGTCAGTCTGGAAGGCAGTGTGGGCTAAGGATTAAAGATTAAGGATTAGGGATTAAAGCAATGTTACAGATAAATAACCTACATGCCAGCATCAATGGCAAAGAGATTCTGAAGGGCATCAACCTGACTGTCAAGGACGGTGAGGTGCATGCCGTGATGGGACTCAACGGCGCAGGCAAGAGCACGCTCTCCAACGTCATCGTCGGCCATCCTGCCTACGAAGTGACTGAGGGCAGCATTACTTGGAACGGCAAGGACTTGCTCTCGCTCAAACCGGAAGAGCGCGCTCACGAAGGCATCTTCCTGAGCTTCCAGCAACCGGTAGAGATACCTGGCGTTTCGATGGTCAATTTCATGCGTGCCGCCTTGAATGCCAAGCGCAAATACCAGGGCTTGGAACCCATGCCGGCTGGTGACTTTCTCAAACTTATGAGGGAGAAGCGCTCGATTGTGGAACTCGACAGCAAGCTCACAAGCCGTAGCGTGAACGAAGGTTTCTCGGGTGGTGAGAAGAAGCGCAACGAGATATTCCAAATGGCTATGCTCGAACCGACCATGACCATCTTGGATGAGACGGATAGCGGACTCGATGTGGATGCTCTCAGGATAGTGGCCGAGGGCTTCAACAAGCTGCGTCGTCCCGAATCGAGCGCCATCGTCATCACCCACTACCAACGCTTGCTCGACTATCTGAAGCCGGATGTCGTGCACGTACTCATCGACGGACGCATCGTCAAGACTGGCGGTCCGGAACTTGCCACAGAGATTGAAAGCCGAGGTTTCGACTGGATTAAAGAGGAGATAGGATTGTGAGCGCTGAAAAGCAATACATAGACTTCTTTGGCGAGGTACGCGATACGATTGCAGCCCGCAGCTGTGCTGAGATGAACGAGCAGCGTGAGTCTGCTTTCGAGGCATTCTCCGCTCAAGGTTTTCCCTTGCAGAAAGTGGAACGCTACCGCTATGCGAAGGTCGATGCAGACTTCTCGCCCAACTATGGTATTGCGCTTGCACCACTTACAGGACCGCTCCCACCCTACTGCTTCCGCATTGCTGAAGCCGACTCTCACGCGCGCGTATTATATAATAAGGTAGCCGATGCGACCGACAGCATCGTGGCACTCAATACGATGCTCTGTGTCGATACACTCGTCGTGCATGTTCCAAAAGGCATTCGCGTTGAGCATCCCATACAAATCAGCAACATCTTGAAGGGCGACCAAGACACAATGGTGAGCCGTCGCATCCTCGTCGTGATGGAAGAGCAGGCCGAGGCCGACATCATCATCACTGACCGAGCCGCCTCACAAAGCCGCTTCTTGACGAACCAGGTCATTGAGGTCGTGATGAAGGACGGCTCGCACCTCAACCTCTATGAGATAGAAGAAACGCATCTGCTCTGCACCCGCTACAACAGCGTTTTCGTGCAGCAAGGCAGGGACAGCAGTCTTCACCACACCAATCTGACACTCTTCAACGGTCACACCCGCAACCGGCTCGACGTCCTTTTGCAAGGCGATGGAAGCGAGGTGACAGCCAACGGCTGTATCATTGCCGACAAGATGCAACGCGTGGACAACAATACACTCATCGACCACCAAGTTCCCGCTTGTCAATCGAGCGAGCTGTATAAGTACGTCCTCGACGACAGTGCAGTCGGAGCCTTTGCCGGCAAGGTGTTGGTTCGCGAGGGTGCACAGAAGACGTCGAGCAAAGAAACGAATGCCAACCTGTGTGCTACGAGTTCAGCCCGCATGTATTCTCAGCCAATGCTCGAGATTTATGCTGACGATGTGCAATGCAGCCACGGCAGCACCGTCGGCCAAATGGACGAAGCGGCCCTCTTCTACATGCGTCAACGAGGCATCGACGAGAAGGAAGCCCGCCTTTTGCTCAAGGCCGCGTTCATCACCGAAGTCATCGAAACCATTCCCCTCGAGTCGCTTCGCGACCGCCTTCATGTCTTGGTGGATAAGCGTTTGAGGGGCGAATTAAGCAAGTGTGAAGGATGCAAACTATGCAAATAGATAGTCTCCCAACAAGGGAGGGGTTGGGGAAGGGTCTGTTCCCTATCTTGGGTAAGGTCATTTACGGGAAGTACCCCTTGGTCTATCTCGACAATGCTGCGACGACGCAAAAGCCCCGTCAGGTCGTGGAGGCTATGACGGAGGAATACTACAACGTCAATGCCAACGTGCATCGTGGTGTGCATTTCCTCTCCCAACAAGCCACTGACCTACACGAAGCTTCCAGAGAAACCGTGCGTCGATTCCTCAATGCACGCAGCACGACGGAGATTGTCTTTACTCGCGGAACGACGGAGAGTATTAATCTCGTGGCATCTTGCTTCGGTCAGGCTTTCATGAAGGAAGGCGACGAAGTCATCCTCAGCGAGATGGAGCACCACAGCAACATCGTTTCGTGGCAACTCCTGCAAGCCCGAAGTGGCATACGACTGCGCATTGTCCCCATTACCGACGACGGCCTGCTCAAGATGGATGAGTATGAGAAACTCTTCAACGAACGCACCAAGATTGTCAGCATCACACACGTCAGCAACGTTCTCGGCACGATAAATCCCGTCAAAGACATCATCAGGATTGCTCACGAGCACGGCGTTCCTGTCCTCATCGACGGTGCTCAGAGCACACCTCACATGCCCATCGATGTTCAGGAACTTGGTTGTGATTTCTTTGCCTTTAGTGGTCACAAGATTTACGGACCAACCGGCATCGGCGTTCTCTACGGCAAGGAAGAGTGGCTCGACCGCATTCCACCATATATGGGAGGCGGCGAGATGATAAAGACCGTTAGCTTCGAGCGCACAACCTTCAACGAGTTGCCCTATAAGTTCGAAGCCGGTACGCCCGATTATGTCGCATCAACTGGCCTGGCACAGGCACTCGACTTTGTCACTTCGATTGGCTTCGACGCCATTCAAGCCCATGAGCGCGACCTGACGGCTTATGCCATGCAACGACTTATGGAAGTGGAAGACATGAAGATTTACGGGCCGAAAGAGGTGAGCCTACACGATGCCGTCATCTCCTTCCAAGTCGGCAACATCCACCATCTCGATATGGGAACCCTACTCGACCGTCTCGGCATAGCCGTTCGCACAGGCCATCATTGTGCCGAACCACTCATGCGTCGTTTGGGCATAGAGGGAACATGCCGTGCCAGCTTTGCCTTGTACAACACTCGCGAAGATGTGGACGCGCTGGTCGAGGGCATAAAGCGTGTCAAGCAAATGTTTTAGGAAGGGTTATCAACGCTTCTTACCTTGCACACCTAAGGTTCGACTCGAGTTGTGCTACCGAGCTAGCACCGATGAGAACCGATGTGACGCCTTCTTGTTCAAGCACCCATCTCAGGGCAGCCTCGCTGGTGCTTTGTCCATTTGCCTCAGCCTTAGCACGCAATTCCTGAACATAGCTCAGCAGTTCTGGAGTCAGTCGTTCGGACTTCAGCGTGCGTTCCTTTGCCATTCTGGAATCGTCAGGAATGCCGTTCAGGTAACGGTCTGTGAGTAGTCCCTGTGCCAAGGGAGAGAAGGCAATGAAGCCAATGCCTCGTTCCTTACAGAAGTCCAAAATGCCCGATTCCATCGGTTTTTTGTCTATCATATTGAGCCTTCCCTGATAAATCAGCAAGGGCACATCGTGTTCACGTAGGTAACGTTCGCCTACCTTCAGCTGCTCGAGTGGCCAGTTAGAGATGCCCACATAGAGCGCCTTGCCTTGACGGACAATATCGACCAGAGCCTGCAGGGTCTCCTCCAATGGGGTCAAGGGATCGAGCCTGTGGCTGTAGAAGAGGTCAACATAATCGAGGTGCATACGTTGCAGGCTTTGGTCGAGGCTGGCCATGAGGTACTTGCGCGAGCCCCAATTGCCATAAGGTCCAGGCCACATATCGTAGCCGGCTTTGCTGCTTATGAAAAGTTCGTCGCGATAGGGTCGGAAATCATCGTCCATAAGGCGACCCATCGTCTCCTCGGCACTTCCGTAAGGCGGTCCATAGTTGTTGGCAAGGTCAAAATGGGTAATGCCATTGTCGAAGGCATAGTGCGTGATGGCGCGACTCCGCTCGTAAGGGTCAACGCCCCCGAAGTTGTGCCAGAAGCCCAGACTGACCTTCGGCAGCAGCACACCACTTCGTCCGCATCGAGCATAGAAGCCTTCATCGTCGTACCGATGCTCCGAAGCTGTATATCTTCCTTTCAGTATCATATCGTTCCTGGCTTTTACTCTACCACTCCACACCAGCCACCATTGCGGACGAGGTGCAGACGAAGTTTCGTTTGAGGTGTTACGTCTTGTTCCCCACGCTTGTAATCGACGGCAATTCGATGGGCATTTCGACCATCCTGGAAGTAAGTGAGATGTCCATTTTTACCGATGAAATCGAGGGAAATGTCTATATCCTGTGCCTTTTCGCCAGTCATGGCACCGATGAACCACTTGCTGCCTTTGTGCTTTGCCACGACATAATAGTCGCCGGCCTTGGCTGCGAGGATGCGGGTATCGTCCCAAGTTGTGGGAACCGATGCAATGAAACGGGTACATTCGTCTTCGCGAAGGTAGCGCGAAGGACTGTCGGCCAGCATCTGCACACCGCTCTCGAAGCAGACATAAAGCGCCATCTGATAGGCACGAGTGCCGCCTCCCATGGGAAGAGAGCCAGAGCCCCTGTTGTCCTCGGGCTGGGCATTGTGCATAGCACCTGGCGTGAAGTCCATCGGACCTACTGCATTGCGCATAAAGGGAAGCCAGATGCTGTTCTCAGGTTTGCAGCCGCCACCCTGTTCCAGACCGCGTACGCCTTCGTAGCTGATGAGGTTGGGCAGTCGCTGCTCCATGCCGGATGGCTTGAACGACCCGTGATAGTCAATCAACAGCTTGTTCTTGGCGCACTCACGAGCCACCCTTTCGTAGAAGTTCACCATCCATTGGTCGCTGTGGTCCATGAAGTCAACCTTCAACGCCTTCACGCCCATCTGGGCATAGAACGGGATGAGGTTCATGTTGCGCTCTACCGTGAGCCACGACAGCCAGAGCACGATGCCGACATTCTTCTTGGCACCATACTCGACGAGTTCCTTGACGTCGATCTCATCACGCGTGGTGAAGGGGTCTTGCACACGTTTGTTCCAGCCCTCGTCGAGCAGGACATATTCCACGCCATACTTCGAGGCGCAGTCGATAATATACTTGTAAGTGTCGTTGTTGATGCCCGACTCGAAGTCCACGCCCCAGACCGTCCAGTGATTCCACCAGTCCCAGTTGACCTGGCCGGGCTTTATCCAAGACGTGTCATCCAGTTCGCATTTGCCTCCAAGCACGACCTCCAGCTGGTTGCCGGCAATCGTGGCATCCGAGCCGATGACGGCGAAGCGCCAGGGAAGTGTGCGCTGGCCATCAGTTCGGGCAATGCAGTCGCGCTCCTTCGTGATGGTCCAACTACGATCCCCGCGAGGTTCCCATGTCTCGGGAGACTTTGGGAAGGTCGATGTGAAGGCGTTGCCGTCGGTGGGCTTTAGGAAGAGATGGGGGTAGTCGCGTACGTCGCTTTCCGAGAAGAGCACCATCGTTCCCTTCGGACTCTCGAGGAGGATGGGCAGATAGGTCATCTCGTCGTCAGCCTTATACTCGGCCGTGGAGATGTGCGTATAGGAGTTCTCATAAGATGTATTGAAGCTACGCGTCTTCGAGACATGAGCCGTGAAGACATCCGGCAGGTTGAGCGCCACACCTTCGTTCACGATATCGACCTGTCCCTTGCCCTTGTTGATGCCGAAACGATAGGCGATGCCGTTGTCGTAGGCACGGAAATCGACCGAGATGCCGCCCTTGAACGAGAGCGTCAGCTGGTTGGCTTTGTTGGGGACCTCAGCGTACTTCAAGGGCACGACAGGCCTGATCACCTCGTCTATCTTAGTGCGTTTGGTGCCGCTCAGTCGGGGCTTCGTCCCAAACTCCTCTGGGCCTACCTGCAGAGAGAGTGGGCAGTCCTTCAGGATTTGCTCGTCGGCAAAGAAAGCGCTATAGGTAAGTTGGTCACCTACAGACACTTCGATGCGGATTTTGCCATCGGGTGAGGTCAGGGTTTGCACTTTCTGTGCACTCATTCGCAGGGTTGGCACAAGCGCTATGGCCAACAGGAAAAGGAGTCTTTGCTTCATGTATTTGTGAGTTTTTACGGGGTTATTTATGCTTTTACGCTTACAAAGATATTGCTTTTCCGCATTCGTTCAAAGGATTTGGCAGTTTTTCTTTATAGTCACACTATATTTCGTCAGCTAACGCCCTAGGGAGGAGTTGCAATTCCCCTATAGGGCGTTGAGCATTCCCCTATAGGGCGTTGAACGTTCCCCTATAGGGCGTTGAACGTTCCTCCGTCGCGAGCGGGAACTCGCTCCCCTTTGTGGGGCCGAAGCCACATTCAGTGGCTTCTCCGGAGCATACTCCGGACCCCAGTCGCCCCTATAGGGCGTTGAAAAAGAAAGCGTGCTCCTCCGATTGGAAGGGCACGCTTTCATTATTTAGAGACTATTGCTTCATTCTGCAGCAGGCTCTTCGCCATGCTCGGGACGGGGACGGCGTTCGCCACGCTCACCACGTTGGCTTTCGCCGTGCCTTGCTTCGGGACGAGGACGACGCTCGCCACGTTCTGGACGGGGACGGCGTTCGCGCTCACGCTCTACATAGCCTTCGGGCTTCTCGATCAGGGCACGACGGCTCAGCTTGAACTTGCCGGTCTTCGGGTCAATCTCGAGGAGCTTCACCTGAATCTTGTCGCCTTCCTTGATGCCAGCCTCCTCGACGGTCTCGAGGCGCTTCCAATCAATCTCACTGATGTGCAGGAGTCCGTCCTTGCCGGGCATGAACTCTACGAAGCAGCCGTAAGGCATGATGCTGCGAACGGTGCCTTCATAGACTTCGCCAATCTCGGGAACAGCCACGATAGCCTTGATCTTAGCCATGGCAGCGTCGATGACATCCTTGTTGGGGCCGCTCACCTGAATCTTGCCAACACCGTCTTCTTCGTCGATAGTGATGGTGGCTCCGGTCTCTTCCTGCATGCCCTGGATGATCTTTCCACCCGGGCCGATGACGGCACCAATGAATTCCTTCGGAATAATCATCTGCTCGATGCGTGGTACATGCGGCTTCAACTCTGGACGTGGCTTGTCGAGTGTCTTCATCATCTCAGCGAGGATGTGCTCGCGACCAGCCTTTGCCTGCATGAGCGCCTTTTCGAGAATCTCGTAGGAGAGGCCGTCGCACTTGATGTCCATCTGAGTTGCGGTCAGACCATTCGGTGTGCCTGTGGTCTTGAAGTCCATGTCGCCGAGGTGATCCTCGTCGCCCAGGATGTCAGAGAGCACAGCATATTTGTCTTCGCCGGGATTCTTGATAAGACCCATAGCGATGCCGCTGACGGGAGCCTTGATGGGAACACCGGCGTCCATCAGTGCCAAGCAACCTGCACAGGTACTTGCCATCGAGCTGGAACCATTGCTCTCCAGGATATCGCTCACTACGCGGATGGTGTAGGGGAAGTCGGCAGGAATCTGACCCTTCAGGCCGCGCCATGCCAGATGGCCGTGACCGATCTCACGACGACCTACGCCACGCTGTGCTTTCGCCTCGCCGGTTGAGAAGGGAGGGAAGTTGTAGTGGAGCAGGAAACGCTGGTATTCGCGTACGAGCACATCGTCAACGAGCTTCTCGTCGAGCTTTGTGCCGAGCGTACAGGTAGCGAGAGACTGCGTCTCACCACGGGTGAAGATAGCACTTCCGTGAGGTCCGGGCAGCGGGCTCACCTCGCACCAGATGGGACGAATATCGGTTGTCTTGCGGCCGTCGAGGCGGATGCCTTCGTCCAGGATGCAGCGACGCATGGCGTCCTTCTCAACATCATGGTAGTAGCGGTCAATGAGAGTATTCTTTTCCTCGAGTTCCTCGGCTGGCATATCTGTGTGAGCCTCGGCATAAGCTGCCTTGAAATCCTCGCGGATAGCTTCGAAAGCCTCTGCACGAGCGTGCTTCTCGAGACCTTGCTTCGTAACGTCGTAAGCCTTCTGGTAGCAAGCCTGCTTCACGGCTTCGCGGAGTTCGTCGTCGTTCACCTCGTGGCAGTACTCGCGCTTCACGTCCTTGCCGAG
>ONSR01000035.1 GCA_900320565.1 uncultured Prevotellaceae bacterium | reverse complement strand
GAATAGGTGTCCAATCCTACGTTGCATTGCAGGACGTCCTTCCCCGTGTCCTTCATGTAAGCGTCATGATTGTTACGCGAGGAGATTGTGTAATACAGGTTCTTGTCGATGTCAAGACCCATGGCGGATGCCAAGCTCAGCAATGGCATCAGCATTAAAAGTAAAGTCCTCTTCATAATGATGTTATTAAAAGGTTATTAAATATTTGTTGTTGATTGCATGTCAATGAGCGACTTTCTTGCCGTTCCGTATATAGATTCCAGAATGCTCGATAGCATTTAGTGTACGACCTTGCAGGTCAATCCATTTACTATTTAACGATTTACTATTTACTCTTTGTTGAGTTTGAAGATCGGTTATTCCTGTGATGATGTCATCCGGCACAACGGCGAGTGTCCAAAAAGAACGATGGTTTGTTCCTGCCACGGCGGCATACGTCTGGACATAGCAGTTTGCCTGATTGCTCTCGGCACGCAGGTTAAGTCCAATGGTGCCGGATGAGAAGTCGTGTGGCGTGACTGAAGTGCTGGCAAATCCATACCTGCCGCCTTCGTTCGTTTGGGCTGCCACGTAATACTCTGCGCTCTGACTGCCCATGCTGATCATCTGTCCGGAAGTCTTGGTATAACCTTGTATGTAACGACCCGTCACGAGGTTGCGGACATAATAGCACTGGGCGTTATCGGTCGGTTCGAATATCCAATAGGCCGCATCGCTTGTGCTGCCTTCGCAAGTTATGCGGTTGTCGCTCTCCACATTATCAACCATATAAGCAGGTGTACCCGAGAAGTTGCGAATGGTATAAGCATGATCTTTCAAGGGCCAGTCAGTCGCGGTTGGGTCATCGTCGTTATTGCCTGGGTAATAAGGTGTTGGATCGAAGGTGTTATCACGAATCTGACGAATCTGTTCGGGTGTGAGAAGACCCTTGAAGAACCAGGCATCATCGATATATCCCTTGAAGTAGCTCCTGCCCGTCTTGTGTCCTCCGATGCGGAAACCGCCGGTACAGGTCTCGAAAGCTCCTGTCGAAACGGTACAGTCGCGCTCTCCATTTATGAAATATGTAAGGCTCTGGCTGACTGGATCGCACACGATAGCGACATGTTGCCAAGTGCCTGGTTTGAGAGAACCCGTGGTTGCATGGTGCTGACTGCCGCCCAGAAAACTGTTATAGAAAAATGAAGGCGTGCCGCCACTTACAGGAGCCTCGGCTCTGGCATACAAATAGATGCGTCCCGTGCCTGCATTGTCTTTCTGGGCAAGAATTATTTCATCGCGGACATAAATGTCGTTATCTAACTGACTGCTTGCATTCGGAGCTGCGGTATTCTCGTCGTAAACCCACGCGCAAAAGGTTGTCTGAGTAGTTCCTGTGTCGAAAATGCCAGTCGTATTCAAGTCGAGATACTGAGCATTACCATTCAAGTGAAGTGCCTGACCGAGTTTTCCGGTTCCGAACGTAATGCCGTTGGAACTAGGAGTAAGTACGTACTTGGAAGGCGAAGCGTCGTCCGTGTTGTCGTCAAAAGGGTAATGGAAGATGAGTTCGGTCTTGGTCTCGGAAATATCATCAGGAACATTAAGTCCGACACTCTTTGCCCAAGTGTTCCAGAGACTCTTCATCTCGCGCACCTTCTCGGGGTGTTCGGCTGCTACATTATTGGTCTCTGAGAGGTCGTGGGCGAGGTCGAAGAGTTGCCAGCCACCATTTGCTAGGGCCGTAAGCCGCCAGTTTCCCTTGCGGATGGCTTTTCCTCTCTCGTGTTCCCAATACAGAGTGCGCTCATCGTCCCAGCTATTCTTGTCCTTAAGCAATGGCACGAAACTCCGAGCCTCGTTGCAAAGCGGCTTGATACTGTTGCCATTATAGAAAGAAGGATAAGTTGCACCTGCAAGTTCCAAGCAAGTCGGCATCACATCAAGGAAAGTGCAAGGCTGCGACATTATGGTTCCTTCTTTTTCCCCAGCCATTCCTGCGGGCCAATGAATAATGGTTGGTGCTGCCGTTCCACCATGGAACTGGGTCGTCTTCCAGTAGCGGTAAGGCGTATTGACTGCTCCTGCCCAACCATTATGAAGATAGTTGTAGGTAAGCTGACCACCTGGCGTCGGAGAGTTTCGCACTACCATTTGCCCATCGCGAGTGCGGTCGTGACGGTCGAAGTCGCCTATTGTGTAGTTCTCGGACGAGGCTCCATTGTCGGAAGTGAAGATGATGAGGGTATTGTCGAAGATGCCTCTACGCTTCAGCTCCGCGATGATGCGACCGATATTCTGGTCCACGCAATCAATCATGGCTGCATGTACCTCCATGTTTGCCGACTGAAAAGCCTTGTTTGTCTCGTCCTCCCACTTGCGTCCGGAAGCATTCGTGGCGACAGGCATCTCGTCGGAATTGATGAGACCAAGTTGCAGCATACGCTGGTAGCGACGCTCGCGAAGCACATCCCACCCGTCGTCGAACTTGCCCTTATACTTCGCTATGTCCTGAGGCTTAGCCTGAACGGGCCAATGCGGCTCTTGAAAAGCGACATACATGAAGAAAGGTTTGCCGTCCGAGGTCATTTCATCCATCATGTCTATCGCTTTGTCTGCCACGAAATCGGCATAGTAAAAGCCTTCAGGAATGCTGTCTGTGAAGATAGGCTCCTCGTTGTGGACAAGTGAGAATGGGTCGAAGTGGTCGGTCACGCCCCATATAGTGCCCCAATGCTGGTCGAAGCCTCGGTTGCAGGGATAGGTCTCGATGGGAGCAAAGGGACGGTTATTGAAAGTGCTTTGATGGGAAAGCCACTTCATCTGGTCTTCCTGGTTGCCAATGCCTTTAGTGAGCGAGAGGTGCCATTTGCCGCTCATTCCGGTGTGATAACCAGCTTCGCGAAGCACTTCGGGAATCGTCACGCAGTCGCGCGTCAGGCTCTGTCCCATGCCGGTAATGCCCACGGTTTGTGCGTAGCGACCCGTCATGAGCTGAGCTCGCGACGGACAACTGCGACCGGAATTGTAGAACTGGGTGAAACGCATACCCGAAGCGGCGAGCGCATCAAGGTTAGGACTCTCTACCTCGCCGCCAAAGCAGCCAAGGTCAGAGTAGCCCATGTCGTCAACAACAATGAGCATGATGTTGGGACGCTGTGTCTGTCCTTGAGCATTAGCAACCAAAGGAAGCAGAGCAGTCAGTGCACATTGGTATTTTTGAAACATAGTATATATATAATGTATAATGCGATTACTTCATGCTGACCTTCTTCCCGTCTGCGATATACAGCCCCGGCAGACTGAACGTATGCAGGGACCGTCCCTGCAAATCATACACGCCGCCAAGGGGATAGATGGCAGAGGTGGTGCCACTTCCGACTGGACTCAAACCATCGGCTGCATCAAGTTTGAAAACAGGATATTCACCCTCGTTAATCGTCCAGATATTGTCGAAGTCCCACTTCAGTGTACCGGTATAGAAACTTTTAGTGCGGAACACAGCATCGTCCATCTCGCGAATGGTACCTGCAGGAATCTGCCCGCCTACACCTTTATCAGCATAATATACCAGCTGGATTCCTTTCCTGACATACAGCCCGGACATATATTCGATGACGTTATTGGGCGCAGCAGGCAAGCGACGGGAATAATAATAGTTAGGCGTCGCTCCCGTAATGCTGTTTGCCAGGACAAGAACATCCTGCAAGCGGACATTCCGATTGTTGTCTGTGAAGCCTATCACGCCTGCAGCACAACCGGATTTATGGCTGTTCTGACTGGTAGAGACATTGCCTGCGAAATAGGTTCGAGCGATGTCCAACTTTGCAACATTCGTGCCGTTGTTGGAATGTATGAATCCCACGATGCCTCCTGCACAAGATGGCGCATTCATGTCTGTGCTGAGTCTTGTGGCTTTTATGTCAGCCACGACATAGCAGTCGCGGATAGTATTGTATTCGGTATTCGTGCCATCTCGCGCTACTCGACCTGCCAAACCGCCCACTTCGCTGTCGCTTGTAATCTTGCCCGTCACGGCTACGCGTTCCATGGTGCAGGCTCCTATCATAGCTCCGGTGATGCCTCCTGTTGGAACTTTGCCGGTGATGTCCACATCTTCGAGAATCAAATTCTTTATCGTCGCATGTTCCATTCGTCCGAACAACCCCTTGAAGGCTGTGCCGTTCTTTATCTTGAGACCTCTTATGGTGTGTCCTCTGCCGTCCAAGATACCGGCGAAACGTGCCGGATCGCCATCGTCTTTGTCCGACGCTCCGATTGGCACCCATTCTTCTCCTTCGGGTATTTCAATGTCGCAGGCAAGGTAATAGTTATTTGTCAAATCCTCTCGAATGGCATTCAACTCTTCGAAAGAGCTGACGGGCTGCGGCGTCTTTAGCGACGCGTCTTCGGGATTCTTCGTGTCCATCAGCACTCCCCTATCGCCTTGCTCTTCCATCCAGCAATGCAACTCCCGATGCATCATCTCTATCCGCTCCTTGTGTTCGGGTGCTTCTGCCAGATTGTTGAGTTCCCAAGGGTCAGTCTCGTGGTCGTAGAACTCGATAGCCGGACGATGGACGAACCTGCCGACAAGGAAGTTTGCCCATTCGTTCGTCTGTGCCGTCTGCAACCAGGACGTCCACATGTTGTCGACCTCCTTCATCATGTGCTTTTCGTAATAGGAACTATCCGGCAAGAGGTTCTCGATGAGCTTGTAACGCTTGTCTTGTATGCTGCGGATAGGATACGATGGCCCCTCGGGATTGTTGTTGTGCATGCCATACACCCATTCGCGTTTGTCGGTCTGCTTTCCCAAGAACACATCAAGCTGGCTGATGCCATCAAGACCTTGCACAGGTTCTCCTCCTGCCGCTTCGATAAGGGTTGGCAGGATGTCTTCGTATTGAACAAGTGCGTCGCTCGTGCTTCCGGCTGCCACTTTTCCCGGATAACGGACAATCATGGCGCTCGACTGCCCGTAGCGATAGCACGTCCATTTGCCGAAAGGCATCTGCGGACCTTGCTCGCTAAGCACAATCACAAGAGTGTTCTCGTCTGCTCCTGCTTCTTTAAGGGCAGACATCGTCATGCCAACCTCGTCGTCGAAAAGACGTATCTCAGCCAGATAGTTGCAGAACTCGCTACGCGTCTTGGCGTTATCCACACAATTTGGAGGTAGTTTGAGGTCGGAAGGATTGAACTCCGACGGGTCGCCGGCATCCCAAGGCATGTGACTGTTGATGCTGCAAACAAAGAGACAGAAGGGCTGACTGCTGTCGCGCCGCATAAACTCGAGGATGCCTTCGGGCGTGGACTTCTTAGGATGCGAGGCTGTGCATTCTACCACAAAGCCTGGTATCTCCTCAAAGCCATACACCTTAGGCTGGTTTACTGGATGGTCTTTTCCTGCCCTACCCACACGATAGCCAAGGTCGGAGAGGTAATGCGTCACACTCTTTACCCTTGAATATGTGGCTTTGTGATTCAAGAAAGAGCCATGATGAGCAGGATAAAGGCCCGTGTACATTGAAGCACGAATTGGCACGCTCATTGCCATCGAAGCAAAGTTGTTGGTCATAAGCATACCTTCATTGGCAACTCGATCGATGTTGGGCGTAGCAAGGTTCTGTCCTCCATAACAACCCAATTCACATCGTCCCATGTCGTCGGCAATGATGACAAGGATGTTAGGCTTCTGCTGAGCCATAGCTGAGGTCAACCCAAGCGGCAACAAAGTTAATGCATACTTCTTCATAGTCTTTTTACTTTAAACTGTTTATCGCTTTAATGTATTTAATGTCTTCTTGTTGTTCTCAATAATGATTCCTTTATAGGATTGGCTGTCAGGCACTCTTTGTCCTGCAAGATTATAGCTTTCACCTTTTAATCTTTTCACCTCTTCACCTTTTCCAATGCCTGTTGCGTCTTCATCAAACTCGAAGGCTCCAATGTCAACATGAGTACCGAAGACTCTCTTCTTACCAGCAAGGTCGAAGCTACTGATAGCGGCAAAGTTGTCGTTACCAGCATCGATGCATGGTGACTCTTCCTGCAATTCGTAACACGCTTCTTCTATTTCGCTGAGACTTGTATAGCCATCAACAGAAGGAATGTTCACAAACATTGGTGTGTTCTCTTGAGACAGAAAGATGTGGCCTTCGTCGTTTCCATCCGTAAACTTCGTGCTTGAACTTTCTATAGCGGAAGATATAGAGACGACCGTTCCGCCGCCATTGACATCGGCATTCTGTCCGTAACTGCTGAAACTGTTCTTGCCTGTATTGTGCCACGCAATACTGTTATATACATTCAGATTCGAACCATTTGTACCAAGACCGAAAGCGCCACCAGGACCTGTTGCAAGATTGTTGCAAAGGGTGCAATTGATGATGGTTGCTGTAGTGCCACCACCTACTTGAATTGCTCCCCCATTGCCTGAAGAAGTGTTATTGACGAAGAGACTGTTCTCGATGCTAACTTGTCCCAGATGGCAATGGATGGCTGCGCCGTTCTTACCATTCTGCGTCCTGTTGTTGCGAAAGATGCAATTCCTTACTATTGCGCCATTTGTTAAGATTGCTCCACCGCCATTCCCATTACCGTTTGCTCCTGCTTGGTTGATACCATTCTGCACGATAAGTCCGTCGAGAACAGTTGTTACTGTACCGTCAAGGTTGCTGTTGCGAAAGGGACAAATCGTCCCTCCACCATCGATAATGGTTTGATGTATGGTAATTTTACGTTCATCAGGTGTCGACTCGCTGCCTTCGAAACCTCCATAGATTTCAAGTTTGTCAGGATGGATGGGGGAAGTGATATGATATGTTCCTTCTTTCAGCCAAAGCGTAGCATTGCCTACATAAGTGTCGGCAAGTGCCAGAGCATGACTGAGGCTTGTTGCCTGTTGCCATGAAGTACCGTCACTTGTGTCATCACCATCGGGAGAGACATAAATAACAGAATTCCCGACTGCAGGTTCACCATTGTCGAACTCGTAAGCGCCCATGTCTATTTGAGTTCCCGACAGTCGGCGATTCATGCCTAAGTCATAATCAAGTCCGGAAGTCAAGTTTGCATTACCGGCATCAATACAAGGTGAGCCTTCTGTCAGTTCATAACAATCCTCTTGGAACAAAGGAGTAATATCCTCGGAGAGCATTATGTGGTTAGTATCGTCGCCATCCGTGAATTTCGTGCTGGTACTCTCAATGGCAGAGTATTTGGAAACAACTGTACCACCGCCATTGATGTCGGTGTTCTGTCCCAAACTGCTATAAATGCCCTTGCCTGTGTTGTGCCATGCTATACAATTATAGACATTTAGATTGGAGGCATTTGTGCCAAGACCGAATGCTCCACCAGGTCCTGAGGCCTGATTATTAACTAATGTGCAATTGACAATTGTTGCCGTTACTCCACCACCGACTTGTATCGCACCACCGTTGCCTGTCGATACATTATCAACGAAGAGACTGTTTTCGATGCGCAATTGTCCCGTGTGACAATGGATAGCAGCTCCGTTCTTGTTGTTCTGGGTGCGATTGCCACGGAAGATGCAGTTCCTGACGACAGCTCCATCGTTGAGAATCGCTCCGCCACCATTGCCGTTACCATTCGCTCCAGCCTGATTGATGCCGTTCTGCACGATGAGGCCATCAAGGATTGTACTAACTGAAGTCGACAGACTGTTGCGGAAAGGACTGACGGTTCCGCCTCCATCGATGATGGTCGGGTTGCTCTTCCAGTCACGTTCTGCCAGTTTCTTCTCAGTTCCATTGAAGCCTCCATAGAATGCCACATTGTCGGAGATGACAGACGAAGTGACATTATATTGTCCTTGCTTCAGCCAGACTTGCGTACCAGAAGCACCTTCGGCAAGCGAAACGGAGTGGCTCAAGGTTGTTGCCTTTTCCCAAGATGTGCCGTCAGCACTCTCGTCACCATCTGGAGCAACATATATTATATTATCGGCATACTCGCGATAGGCTTCGTTGAACCAATCGATGGCTGCCTTCTTCAGTCGTTCTGCTATTGCTGGATAAACAGATGCAACGTTGTGCTTCTCGTTGAAATCAGTGGTCATGTTGTAAAGCTCAGTCCTCGAACCGTCGGCATTGACCAGCAACTTCCATTCGCCTTCCCTGACGGCTATGTGCGGGCTGACTCTATCTGCCTTGCACTTGCCGAACTCCCAAAAGAGAGGGGTGGTGCGTTCGCGTTCCGACTGACCTGTTATGACGTCGCTCATGTCGAGACCATCCAGGGGATAGTCCGTCGGCACCTCTGCTCCGGCTATCTGGCAGAGAGAAGGGAAAAGGTCCACCATGCAGACAACCGAGCTCTCATTCTTTACTCCTGCTGGAACATGTCCAGGCCAACGAATGATGAAGGGCATGCGTATGCCGCCTTCATAAAGTGTACCTTTCTGCCCGCGGAAGTCGTTGGTGCGATGACCGTCGAAGGCTGGAGCAGGACCGTTATCGCCTGTGAAGATGACGATGGTGTTCTGGTCGATGCCCAAGTCCTTCAAACCCTGCATGAAGCGGCCAATCTGCTTGTCGAGTTCTGCCAGCACGATGGAGAAAGATTGAGCCGATTCTCGTTGAGAAGCTTCGTCGCCATCATAAACCCAAGGCGTGTGAACATCATCCGGCCACAGGCTGACGAAGCAAGGTTCGCCTTTGTGACGAGAGAGGAAGTCAAGCGTCTTGTCGACGAAGTAAGCCGTTCGGTTCCAACGTTTAATGGGATCTGTAGCTGCCCAAATCCAGTTGGAGGATGTTATCATTGGGTCTGGGTCTGGACTTTCCCATGTGGAAACATATTCGTCGAAGCCATAGTTGTGGATGGACGGCGCATTCTTCACGTCTCGACCGCCTCCCATGTGCCACTTGCCAAAGTGTCCGGTAGCATATCCACTATTCTTCAACGCCCTTGCCATAGATGGAGCTTTGTCGCTGAGGAAGTCGTTCTGCTCGTTCTTGGCGTTGTTCACGCGCTCTTGAAGGAAGGTGTTAATGCCCCATCTGGTTGGATACATACCAGTAGTCAAACCCACTCTGGACGGAGAACTGATGGGACAAGACGTGTAGAACTGCGTCAAGGAGAGTCCTTCACTGGCCAGCTGGTCGATATTTGTCGTGTTGACATAATCGCCACCAAAGCACGAAGGGTCAGAGTAGCCCATATCATCAATGTTCAGAATGATGATGTTGGGCCTCTCTGTCTGTGCCAAACCGAAAATCGGAAGCAACGATGCTGATGAAAGCAGAAGGTGTCTTGTCTTCATATATTATATAATAATGTACTACAAGTTATATGATAATGCGATTCAAAACATCACACGTTAAGTCGAGCAACTACACGTGTGATGTTTCTTACCGACCTATGAGAACTATTCTTCCTCGTCGTCCCAAATGTCCCATTTACTAGACTTAGTCAAGGCATCATCAGTTGTTGCGTTACCTTCCTGAATGGAAAGAGCCATCATCTCTTCCACTTCGGTAAACTGAATCTCTATTGCAGGATATATATATGACTTTTTCATAATTCAATATTTAGATATTAATAGAATAAGATAATGTAAATCTTAATATCTCTTATTTAACCATTACTTTCTTTTCTCCAACAATATTGATACCCTTTTGTATCTTGCTCAAACGCTGACCTGCAAGATTGTAGATAGCACCTTCTGTTGTCTCTTGTCCATTGTCTATTGACTGAATACCTGTTGCTTCGTCTCCAAAGAAGAAGGCCTTAACGCCTGACGAAGGTGCAGCCAGATAAGCTCGGTTAGCATTCACATAAGGAACTGCATCGCTTGAATCGACATAATAGAAGCCAGCCTTCTCTCCATGCTTCTGAAGCACATAGCTGCCATGGGGAGCAGGAATTCTGCTATATGTGCCAACAAGAGCGCCGAAGGTGGGATTCACAACGGCAGGAACTTCATCTCCGGTGAAGGTATATGAGCCAGCTGCTGCTTCCAACAGTACTGGTGTGTTGGCAGGGATGGGATTGATTGAAGTAAGGTCGAGCGTCTTGCCATTAGCATTGACCTCAGCTGTATAGGCCGTCACGCCATCGGGAACTGCCGCTTCCATCGGTGCTACAAATGTAGCATAGCCTGCATCGGTTACTTCCACAGTCAGGGTCATATCAGCATCTGCCTGACCAAGATAATACAACTTCACTTCGCTCAGACCTATCCAAGCAGAAGTTGGACAGCCTTCGATAGACTTCACACCCAGGGTCAATGTGCCGTCCGTAACAGTTACAGTAAGCAATTCTGTCTGGTAAAGACGATGACCTAATGAACCATTTGCCTGGTCAGGATTGCCTGGGAAGAAGAAGTCGCCCACCTTCTTCTGGTGGACATTGGCAACACTCTCTGTTGCTTCCAAAGAATAGACAGAAGGAAGTTTGATGGTCTCGCCGTTGGCATAACCCACAGCAAAGACAGCAGCATCGCCATCAGTCTTGTATGTATTCAAGTCGGTAGCATTGAGCGCACCTAAACCTGTAGGAGCATAAAAACCCGTAAAGCGCACCTGATAAGTTCCATTCGGCACCACTATTCCTGTCTGTGAAATATTTACGCTGCTGGAGCCTTGCACTTGACAATGACGGTTAAAGCGGTTGAAGTCGTTCCACTGTTCATTGCCGCCGTCACGAGTTACAACCCAATTATTGCGCTCGTTGTTGTTCGACAGGTCAGGGTTGTTTACAAGGAAGGTCACATCGACGGGATTTGTGACT
This sequence comes from uncultured Prevotellaceae bacterium, assembly GCA_900320565.1. GTDB lineage: Bacteria > Bacteroidota > Bacteroidia > Bacteroidales > Bacteroidaceae > Physcousia. Next base: position 11,866 of record ONSR01000035.1, on the reverse strand, counting down.
GATGCATTATTCTGAGCATACTGAAGACGCTCTTCGCGAGTAACAATCTGCCATGTTGTGGCACCTAAGTCAATGGCTCTGAGATAATTGTTCACGTCTGCGCCCAATTTGGCAAACTCGCTTTCTATAGTATAAGCATTCGTTACACCTTCGACTTCCTTGGGAGTGAACTGCCAGGAGGTAACGTCCTTATTAGTATCGAAATAGAAGCCATCTCCGTTCATTGAGTTGTTCTTAGTATAACGGGGACCTATCTGATAGCCGCCGTCCGGCTGAGCAATAAGTGTGAAGTCGAGGCCACGGTCACCAAGTTGGCCACGAGTTGTCCAGAATTGCAAAGTCAGTTCAGAATTGTATCGGTCGTTGTTCTGAAGCCACATGCCGCTCTCTACATTATATAAATAGACACTGCCTTCCTGAACCGTAGTACCCGTATATGGGCTTGTAAGAGATGTCTTCTTTGCACTTGGCACTTCGAGGATTCTCCAAACAGACCATTGGTTAGCACCCGAAACGGAAGCAAAACCTTGTATGCAAGTGTTGTCACCTTTTCGGTTCAAACCAATCGTACCAGCGCTGAAATTGTTTGGAGTGCGGTTAGTAGAAGTCATACGATAGAAATTCTCGCCTGCCTGACCACCATCGGCATCGCCCTTGATGTAATACTCCACAGGAGTTGTCCCCATATCGACGGGAACTTCCGAATCCGGGCATGCTTGGATGTAGTTGCCTGTCTTGACATTCTTCACATAATAGCAGTCTGCGTTTCCTGTTGGCACAAAGGTCCACAGACTTCCAGACACTTCATTACCGAGGAGCAAACCGCCCGTCCCCTTGTCCTGCATGAATGTGTTGAAATCGGGTTTGCAGACAATTGTATACACTTTGTCTGAACTAAACGTTTGTGCAATGGCAGATGTCATTGCAGATGCAAGAAATACATACATCAATAAAATAAACTTCTGTCTCATGATTTTAATTAATTAAATAGGTTGTGTGCTGCAAAGTTAGCTTTTTTTTTATTACGTTATATCTGACAACAAAAATATATACTTATAATATAATATAGAATATTGTGTATATTAATGATTTCTAATAATATACACGATAATCTACTGATATATTATATGAGTAGAATATATATTAAATATGGAAGCGAAAGTAATGAAGACAAAGGCTTTACAAGCCTATTTTTTGGACATCTTGTTCAAAAGTGTCTGCATTAATGGCCATTGCACGTGCACGAACCCTATAGTTCAGAATGGTGTTGTATGAATAGTTCAGCACGCGTGCTATCTGGTGATTGCTTGTTATCCCAAGCCGGATAAGGGCGAAGATACGCATGGAAGGAGTAAGGAGGGCATCACCTTCATGTTTCCTGTATTCAGGCTTCAGCAGTGCATTGAAATCTGCGCTGAAAGTTGGGAACATAGACATCAGCAGTTCATCCAGCCTGTCCAATTGTTCTTTCTTGCTGAAGTTCTTTTGCAGTTCCTTAATCGATTTCTGAACTTGCTCATATTGTGACTTCTTCAGTTTCTGGTCTGCCTTTACAGCAAACTCCTCGAACATATTTGTCAATTCGCTATTTGACTCAAGGAGTTTCCCTAAATACGCATCTTTCAGGCGATTAGAGTCACGCAACAACGTATTGGCCCTAGAAAGGTCTTCGTTTTCGTCTTGAAGTTGACTATTTTCCTGATTTACCTTCTCGGTCAAGTCTATATGATTCTTCAGCAGTTTCAAGTTCTTCTCGCTGCGGAACAGAAGGTACAAAATATATAAAAAGGAAAGGGATACTATTGCTATCAAGAAGAAGACCAGGATGGAATTCTGCTTGGATTTCTCTTTCGTTATGTCTGGAATAATTTTGTCTATGTGGGTAATTTGCGAACGCATCCCATAGAACTCACCATTTTCTATGGCGATGTTTACGTACTTACTCACGTTATGGGTTAAATGGTATTGCTTATATAAGTGTTCTGTCAGGTCAATGATGGATATAGAGGAGTTCTGTGCATTCAGGATATCATTCTTGGTGGCCTCTATATAATAGTGTGTGGCCTGTTCGTGTTTGCCTTGATGCTTGAAGCACTTACCCAGAGAAGCGAGCGCGAGGGTATTCAGAACGTTGTCGTCTTTCCTTATGTACTTCAGAGACTTTTCAAAGAATTGTTGCGCGACATCGAACTGGCGTTGCCTGCCATATATTCTTCCCAGGATAAAGTTCCTTAAGCCCGCATTCTTGGAATAGTCCAAGCTTTTACGGAACATTTCTATGCCCAGATTGTTGTATCTTTTGGCATTGATGGAGTCATTGACATATACTGCAAGGCGTTGATATGTTATACCATAATAAAAATAATACAGGCCTAGAATGCTGTCGTTCACATTGGGGAATTCCAAATCGACAGACTTCAGCATGTCGAGCGCTTCAACAAACAGGCAAGCCTGCGCCATGTTGAAGCTGGAAAGGATGCGTGACTCTGCCTTCAAGTTTCCATCTCCGATTCTGTCGGAAAGAATACACATCTTCCGAGAGAACTCGCTGGCATAGTCATACGAGAACATCTGCGCATCTTGAAGCATTCGCCTATTTGTATAATACCTGTATTCATCGTTGTAATCAGTATGTTTATGGAGCTGCAACATCACAGAATCCATCTGAGATTTCAGGCTGTCACGGAAGAAGAGTTTTTTTTCAATAAGGCCGTTCAGGATACTCAATTCACGGCGATTATCGTCGCTCATTTCTTTTTGACTGTCTCTGAAGTTGTAGAAATAAACGCCAGCCAAGAAAAGAATGATTACGAACACAAGTATATGTCGAATATATCTGCCCATCATGACATCCTTTCAGGTAAAAAAACGCACTTTTTTGAAGTCTTTCTGCCGCAAAGTTAAGGCTTATTTAAGAAAAACACAAATGATTCTCCCAGAAAATGAATGGTGGAAGCAGAACTTATCTTATACATATCTCTATAATATCAAGAAAAGAGTTCTATAATATCAAGTAAAGACCTCCAATGGAACAAGCAAACAACTAAGTAGTATCTCCTATACATGTCCGGTACTTGTCCGGTAGATGTCCGGTACTTGTTCGGTAGAAAAGCGGACATGTACCGGACAAGTACCGGACATATAGCGGACAACGATAGGAGGGAAATAGGAGCTCCACATGAGCAACTATATGGATAGAATTGAGGTCTGTATGAGAAGTACTATAGGTAACTATCACATCGTAACGACAATCAGGGGATGCACCATTTTGTGCATCCCCTGATCTGTTTAATGTAAAGTCTTCGTGAAGAACGCGACGGCAAGTTTCACGGCTTCTTCAGGATGTGGACGAAAGCCGTGGTCGTAGTGGTCAAGCAGGTGCCATTCGCTCCTTTTCCATTGTTGATGGAAGCGGAGGCCGTAGGTGTAGGGTACGGTGCGGTCGGAGGTGCCGTGAACGATGCAGGCAGGGCCTTTGTAACCGGCTGCGGTCTCGTAGATGGGGAGCCAGAAAGCCGTCGTGATGTAATCGCGGCCAAGGCGATGCCCCCACACCTCAACGTATTCGGGCGGGTTTTGCGGGTCGTCGAGACTGCCTTGTTGCCCGCCTGTCTGACCACGGATGGCATCGTCGCGAATCACACCAGCCGGGGCCAGTAGTACAACGCCTCCCTTGAAGGCTTTCTTGCCAAGCTGACCTGCAAGCATGGCAGTCACGACGCCGCCTTGAGAATGGCCTGCTATGCCGATCTTGCCAAAACGTCCGTCTGCCTTCACCCACTCATAGACATGGCGGGCATCTTCTATCTCGTTGGGGATGGTCATCTGCTGGAAGTCACCTTCACTTTCGCCATGACCGTTGAAGTCGAAGCGGATGCTGGCGATTCCTCTTGCCTCCAGTTCGTGAGCGATACCGACCTCCAAGCCACCGTTCCTGTTACCCGTAAAACCGTGGCATAAGATAACAATCGGGCACTTTTTAGGCAACACATCTGGCGTCTGCAAGTCTGCAACCAACTTCCCATGGTCGCCCTGAATGATGACTCGCTCCGTACGAGCAAAAGCGAGACCTGCCCATATCAGGCAGGTCAGAAATATAAGGCGTTTCATCATTTACAGGTTCTTCACCAACTCCTGAAGCTTCTGCTTCGTGGCTTCGGTCTTCTGCTCGTCGTTCTTAGCGGTGACGATGCCGGTGCTTTCCACGCCCCAGTAGCCACAGATGTCGTTGTACTCGCTGATGGCACCGGTATAAACGCCGGGCGAATAGGACGAGACGAGCAGCGCCATCTTCTTCACGTTGGCGGGCTTGTTGACGCAGTACATGCGCTGGATGGGTGCCTGAATCTGGGCATTGAGGGTGAAGTAATAGATGGGAGCAGCCAGCACGAGCACCTCGGCCTCTGCCATCAAGGGATAAAGCTCCTGCATGTCGTCCTTCTGGATGCAAGCACCGTTGCCCTTGCCATGACAATACTCGCAAGCCAGACAGCCTGCAATTTTCTTCTTCGAGACGTTGACCAACGTCACTTTGTGACCAGCAGCCTCTGCTGCGTTCTTATACTCTTCCGCCATCCAAGTGGTGTTGCCATACGCACGAGGCGAGGCTTGTAAAATCAGAATGTTCATTGTGTTAGTTAGTTATTTGTTGTTGAATTAGAGTTTCATCACGCGCTTCAGTTCCAAGTTCTCGTAACCTTCGGGACAATGGGTGGAGAGATAGACGGTGGGATTCTGCATGATGAACTCGCGGACGCGGTCGAGCGTCTGGCGGGCGGCCTCCTTGTCCTCGAAGACGATGCTCAACTTGTTGGCCTTGAGGGCAGCGTCGCAATAGGTGACGTCGCCGTGGAACATATAGAAGAGGCCGCCGTCCTCGGCAATGACGATGCTGTTGCCTTTGGTGTGGCCCTTGGCCTCGATGAACCAGATGCCGTCTGTCACCTGCTGAGCACCCGGGAAGTTCTTGTAGGCCTCTCCATACTGGGCACGGACGATGTTCTCTCCCTCCAGCTTCATGGCATCGGCATCCTCGGGTGCGATGTAGACCTTGGCATTAGGAAAGCAGGAGATGCAGTCGCTGTGGTCGGGATGCTTGTGGGTGATGAGAATCTTCGTCACCTGCTCGGGCTTGTAGCCTGTCTGAGCGAAGGCTTCCATGTAGTCGGCAACCTTCTCGCCCATATAGAGCGGTGCGCCGAGCTTCTTGGCAGGGACAGGGAACTCAGGCTTGAAACCCGTGTCAACAAGGATGACTTCCTTACCCGTGTCGATGAGGAAGTTCTGCAGCGAGCTGCGATAGATGATTTGTTCGTCGAAGGCATCTTTGCCTTCCTCTCCGCCAAAGGCGAACGATTGGTTCATGAACCCGCCGTCGAACATACGGATAGCTTTGATTGTCATAATATCATTATTATATAAGGAGAATTTCTGTCGGAAGAAGTCTCCCTTTAAGGGAGATTTAGAGGGTCTTTATTGTTCCAGCATGGCTTCCACGTCCTTCTCGAAGTCCTTTGGCTCGGTGGTGGGAGCAAAGCGCTTTACGGTCTTGCCGTCCTTTGAGATGAGGAACTTGGTGAAGTTCCACTTGATGTCGCTGTCCTTCTCCACGCTCTTGCTGATGGCTTTGAAGAGCGTCTTGGCCGCCTTTGCCTTCAGGCCGTTGTAGTCCTCAGTGGGCGCCTGTGCCTTTAGGTACTCGAAGATAGGCTCGGCATCTGGGCCGTTCACGTCGCCCTTCTTCATGATCTGGAACGTCACGCCGTAGTTCAACTGACAGAACTCCTCTATCTTAGCATCGCCCTCGGGGTCTTGTTCCTTGAACTGGTTGCAGGGGAAGCCGATGACGACCAATCCCTTGTCCTTGTACTTCTGATTGAGTTCCTCCAGTCCGGCGAACTGAGGCGTGAAGCCGCACTTGCTGGCCGTGTTGACGATGAGCAGCACCTTGCCGCGGAACTGCGCGAAGTCCACCTCTTTGCCCCTGCTCGTCAGGGCCTTGAAATCATAGATTGTTTGCATAGTTGTTTTGTATTAAATAAATGCTTAACCGTTTTCATCATTTCTCCCTGCAAAGATAGCGAAATAAAATGAAAACAGAAGCAAGAAGGCTCAAGAAATGATGAAATAAAACAAAAACGGGCTTGACGAGCACAGCATTATATAGCCTTTTCTCATCAATTCGTTATAACGGTATATCGATATTAGGTTAAATCAAAGAGAAGGCCACATCGTCATCGGCTACATCAACCAGATGCTCATGATGGAGGCCTCCTTCCTGCTGCGGACCTCAGCATCCAGCAAATCGCCGACCGCCTCCATTTCGCCGACACTTCCTCGCTGAGCAAGTTCTTCCTCCGCATGAAAGGCCTCTCGCCCCGCGAATACCGCAAGCGAGGATAAGCAAGTCGGAAAGAAGTCTACAGAGAAGCCCCAGTACCACCATGGGAAAACTCCAGTACCACCGTGGAAGTACTGGAGTTTTCCTATAGGAGTACTGGCATTGCCTCACGTTCCGACTCTTCACGAGTGGCAACAAATGTGGGACTGTATCATGCAATTCCTCCTATCACAAAATAATGTTTGCATAAGAATAATTCCTTGAGATAACGCTTGCGAGTTAAGAAAAAAGTCGTAACTTTGCAGCACATTCTACAAGAGTGCAAGACATATTGCTCAATAGTCTCACAATCACCACGTGAAAAAGAGCAAACTCCTATTATTGGGACTGCTACCCATACGGGCGCAGCTTTCCCATATATAGGAGTGGCTTGTGGTGAGCCGTGAGACGTATGGCGAAAGTCTGCGCCTCTTGCATTATTATAGATTGAACAAAAAATTATATATATGAAGATACTGAAGAAGATTATCTTATGGTCATTCCTTATTGGAGCAGTTAGTTGCTTGTTGGTTCTGGCAACCAAGGCGATGTTTTTCTTTGACTTGTTTGTAATCTGTGCCATTGTACTCTTAATTACTCTTGCTGTTCTGATGTTCGGTGGAGAAAGCATTGAAAATAATGAAGCAAAAAGTACCTATGAAGATTACACAAGGGCAAGGAACAACAGCATATATGATTTGAATGAGCAAATAACATGTTCGGGGAAGTGGCACGCTCTGCCGAGCAAGGACGCGAGCAAAATGCTTTTTATCAAGACGGATGCCAAAGATGTTAAGGAATATACAATTGACGACTTCTTTATCACAAATTCTGTCTACGATGGAAATGGAATGGTAGCCATTGACGATAAGCGCAAGAAGTTGCTTCTTTTCAATTTTGACGACAAGTCACCTACCCATAAAGTTATAGCCTATGCAGATTTACTTTCCGTAGCAGTGGTAACAGACGGGAAAATGATTTCCGAGAAGTCCACGATGCGCACAATAGGCGGAACACTTGTGGGTGGCGCTTTAATGGGCGGCGCAGGTGCTGTAGTTGGTGGTCTGTCTGGAAGTTCTACAATCGGCGAGAAGATAGGGAAAGTATCCGTAAAGTTTGTTCTACGCGACATATCGGAACCCAGTTTCGAGATATTGTTCTTGAATATGATGCCCATAAAGCCTTCTGATGCTGATTACTACAAAGTGGAAAGAGCACTTAGAATCGCGACAGAGATAAAGGACTTAACATCCATAGTGATTGATGAAATCGACAGAAGTGAGAACACTAAAACAGCAAACATACCACAGCAGTCAAGCAGTTCCGTTGCAGATGAGTTAGCCAAACTTGCTGATTTGAAAGCAAAAGGTATATTAACCGAAGCAGAGTTCGATGCCCAGAAATCAAAACTTCTAAACTTATAAACTATGAAACTATTGATTTATGTCTTTGCTGCATTTCTTTTTGTGGCGTGCGGAAAAAAAGTAGCACAACCTGAAGTGGTAGAGGATGATTTTGAATCAAATAATCTGCCAGTGTACATACTTCTAAACACAGAGGAACCACAAGTTTCTGCCAATGGTCATATCTCTCCAGGACAAAACCTTGTGTATAACATTGAGATAGACCAAGCGATTCCGAAGGACAGTCTTGAACTTATACACGACTACTTCATCAAAAAGGGTGAGACCGATTTCCCTGGAGTAAACAAGATTATAGTACGTGCATATCTCAAGGGTACTTCGATACATGGAATACCATATGCTTCATTGAATCTTATTGGCACCAATAAAGAAACTATCATCAATGAAGAAGCAACCAAGTTAGAAGAGCTTATAGAGAAGCCTACAGAAAAAGCATCTAAAGAAGTCTCCGATGCTATCGTCGGTACATTCTTCTGTAATAGAACTCATGACACCTATGTTTTCAAGTCGGACAAGACAGGATTCTTTACTATTCAGGGTGGTAGTCCCTCTGAATTCACTTGGAAACGTTCAGGCAGAAACGTGACAATAAAGTATGAAGTTTTCGGCGAGCAGAAATTGAAATTTGACGAGAAGGCTGGAACGATAACTGAGAAATCAGAATCTTTCGGAACACTCGTATTTGAAAAGCAGTAAGACGGTTAACTTAAAGATCATTGTGACAAGCACACGGCCCACTAATTAAAATAAGATTCGGGAGGCCGATGCTGAATCACCAGCGCATCTTCCCGAATCTCTTTTTCGTCTCTACTTTCTTATATTAATTATAGGTATTTTAGGCCGTCCCTCCTCGGACGGCTTTTTTCATGCCCTTTCTGAACTTATCAGCATTCGCAACGCCATTCACAGCTTGGTGGTAAGAAAGACTGAAGCCAATCTCTTTTGCTGATTTAACCCAATCAGGATAAACCAGAACTAGCACGATAGCCATTAGTAGCCTCTAATAAAAAAATCAATAAGGCTCGATGGCCTTCTTGAGGCGCGTCTTGAGTTCTTCGAGGCGACCTTGGCGAATGCTGACGCGCATCTGGACGTCCATGTCGTAGGTCTGCGAGAGGACACGGGCTTCCATGTCGCGGACAACTTTCATCACGGCATTCATCAATGGGTACTCGAAGCTGAAGTCGTACTCCGCCTCAACTTGCCGCTCCTCGATGGTAGCGTTGGCGATGGCTTCAGCGGCTGCCGTGCGATAGGCCACGATGAGTCCGCTTGTGCCGAGCTTCACGCCTCCGAAGTAGCGGACCACAAGAATGATGATGTTGGTCAGCTCGTTGGAGTTGATTTGCCCGAGGATGGGCTTGCCAGCCGTTCCGCTCGGTTCGCCGTTGTCGTTGGAGCGGAACGTCTCCCTGTCTGCCCCAATCATGTAAGCCCAGCAGACGTGACGGGCATCGTAGTACTTCTTCTGGTATTGCTCCACAAGCGCCATCGCCTCCTCAACCGTGCTGACAGGATGCGCAAAAGCGAGGAACTTACTCCTGAGTTCAGTGTAAGTGCCCTCGCTTTTGGCTGCTATGGTTTTGTAAAGGTCGTTTGACATTGAACATTGAACATTGAACATTGACCATTCTTCTTGGCCGCTGCTTCTTCGGGCGTAGCCGAATGGTCAATGGTCAATGGTCAATGGTCAATGGCCAATGGTTATGAGAGTTTATGTATCACCAGCCCTGACCTCAGCTTTGGCTCGAACCATGTTGCCTTGGGCGGCATGATGTTACCGCTGTCGGCGATGTTCATGATTTGCTTCATGCTGACGGGATAGAGGGCCAAGGCCATCTTCATCTCGCCGCTATCGACGCGACGCTTCAGTTCGCCCAAGCCACGCAAGCCGCCGACGAAGTCGATGCGCTTGTCGCTGCGCAAGTCCTTGATGCCAAGCAGCTCGTCCAAGATGAGGTTGCTGCTGATGCTGACGTCGAGGCTGCCGATGGGGTCGCTCTCGTCGCAAAGGCCGTCCTTGAGTTTGAGGCTGTACCAAACACCACCTAGATAGAGACTGAACTCATGCAATTGTGCAGGACGATAAGGCTCGGCACCTTTGGTTGTGACGACGAAGTTCTTAGCCAATGCGGAAAGGAACTGCTCGTCGCTCATGCCGTTGAGGTCCTTGACGACGCGGTTGTAGTCGAGGATGGTGAGTTGGCTTGCGGGGAAGCAGACAGCCATGAAGTAGTTGTACTCCTCGTCGCCACGATGATTCGGGTTCTGCTTTGCCTTCTCAGCACCCACGAGCGCAGCCGCAGCACTACGATGGTGTCCGTCTGCTATATATAAATAAGGTATAGCGGCGAAGGTCTCGGTGATGGTGCGGATGTCTTCTGCGTCCTTGACCAGCCAAAGCTGATGGCGGAAGCCGTCGATGGGCGCGATGAAGTCGTACTCGGGCGTTGTCTTTGAGATGCGGCTCACGAGTGCATCGAGCACGGCATTGTCGGGATAAGCGAAGAAGACAGGCTCGAGGTTCGCGTTGTTGACGCGGACATGCTTCATGCGGTCCTCTTCCTTATCGCGGCGCGTCAGCTCGTGCTTCTTGATGACGCCGTTCATGTAGTCCTCTACAGCCGCAGCCACAACAAGACCGAACTGCGTCTTGCCGTTCATCGTCTGCGCATAGATGTAGTACATCTCCTCGCTGTCCTGCTTGAGCCAGCCCTTGTCTTGGAACTTCTGGAAGTTCTCAGCAGCCTTCTCATAGACGCGAGGGTCGTACTCGCTTGTGCCGATGGGGAAGTCAATCTCGGGCTTGATGATGTGATAAAGCGACTTCTCATTGTCGCCAGCCTCAGCACGAGCCTCCTCAGAGTCAAGAACATCGTATGGGCGGCTCTCTACCTGCTCAACGAGATCTTTTGGTGGACGAATGCCACGAAACGGTTTTACAACAGCCATAACTTGCTACTTGTTTACTTGTCAACTTGTTTACTTGTCAACTCGTTTACTTGTTAACTTGGAACTTCGTTATCCCGTCACGGAGGAAGCCGACTATCTGGTTGGCGGCAGCAATGCCTGCGTTAACATTGGCTTCGGCCGTCTGTGCACCCATCTTCTTCGGCGTAGCGAAGTAGCGGCCTTCAAACTTGGCGAACTCTGCATCTGCATCGGGCTTGATGTCCGTCAGGTACTTCAGGTCCTGACGCTCTTCCATGAGCTTGATGAGACCTGCTTCGTCGATGACTTCCTTGCGGGCTGTGTTCACAAGGATGCCGCCCTTCTTCATCTTGCCTACGAGGTCGTAGTTGATGCTCTGCTTCGTCTCGGGCGTTGCGGGAATGTGGAGCGACACGATGTCGCACGTCTCGAAGAGTTCTTCCTGACTCTTTGCAGCCTTCACGCCAGCAGCCTCGATGGCTTCTGCTGGGCAGTAAGCATCATAAGCAGCAATGTCCATGCCAAAGCCTTTTGCAATGCGAGCCACGTTGCGACCCACGTTACCGAAGGCGAGGATGCCAAGTTTCTTGCCTTTCAGCTCTGTGCCGCTGGTGCCGTTGAAGAAGTTACGGACGCCAAAGACAAGCAGACCGAAGACAAGCTCAGCCACGCTATTGGCGTTCTCGTTCTGACCAGGTGTGTTCATGGCGACCACGTTGTGAGCCGTAGCTGCTGCAAGGTCGATGTTGTCGTAACCTGCACCGGCACGCACCACAATCTTCAGCTGCTTAGCAGCGTCAAGCACCTCGGCATCCACCTTATCCGAGCGGATAATCATGGCATCGACATCCTTCACAGCATCGAGCAACTGGCTCTTCTCTGTGTATTTCTCGAGCATGACTACTTCGTAGCCTGCTGCATCAAAAACTTCCTTAATACCTTTCACGGCCACGCCGCTAAAGGGTTTCTCTGTTGCTACAAGTACTTTCATAACTATGAACTATGAATTATGAACTATGAACTAATGCTTTGCCTCAAACTCTTTCATGCAAGCCACGAGAGCCTCGCAGCCTTCGATGGTCATGGCGTTGTAGCAGCTTGCGCGGAAGCCGCCGACGTCACGATGTCCCTT
>ONSR01000054.1 GCA_900320565.1 uncultured Prevotellaceae bacterium | reverse complement strand
GAAGTCACGCTCCGCACCAGTCTGTCCGAAGTCGAAACTATAGCTCCAAGTACCGTTCAGGTTGACCCAATCGGCACGTTCGAACTGCGGACGTGGGTACTCGCTGCGAGGAAGGTCCGCTGCCTTTACACTGCTGCTCAAACCGAGCAACAGGGTTGCTGCCATGAGCAGCTTGCTGAAGTTTTTCATTTCGTCTGTCTTTATTATATTATATAATGTATAGTCTTGCTCACCTTAACGAGTCATATTCGTTGCAGATACATGTACATGCAATCAACTCACCTCGTTAGAATAGCCCTTCGAACAGGTCGCCCTGAACAGTTTTCTTGGCCGAAGCGGTTTCCTTCTTATAGAGCTTCTGCAGATTAGCTACGGTCTGACGGATGTCGTCGCGCAGGTTTTCGGGCGCCAAGACCTCGATGTCGGGGCCAAGACCCAGGAGGAAATACTGCAGTTGGCTGCTCTGGGGAAGCTCCACCTGCAGGGTGACAGAGTTTGTCTGGCTGTCGCTGCTGCGCTGGAGCACTTCAGGGTTGCCGAGCTTGGCACGGATGGCTTCCTCGCCAGCCGTGATGCGAAGGGTGACGGGCGTCAGCGGTCCGTCGGGCAAAGCAGGAGTCTCGACCGGACCAGCCTCGTAGCGAAGGAAGGAAGCGGCTTTCAGGAGAGGGTTCTTCCAGTCGAGGTTGATGTAACGCAGGATGCGTTTGTGGCCACGACGGAAGCGTGGCTCGAGCTTTGCGCCCTTCTGCACGAAGTAAGCCACATCGTTCTGCAACATACGTTTGCTGCACTTGAAGTCTCGGTTGACAGCCTTGAGGCGCTGGTTCACATAATGAATCAGGCTGCGCGTGTTGCCTGTCTCGTTTGTTTTGGTACGTTCGCCCATGAAATACTCCATTTCAGGGTCGCGAAGAGCCTCGTCGAGAATCATCCAACGAAGGCGTTGCAAATCGTTCTGTATCATGGTTCGTATTATAAGTTTTTGAGGAATTCGGGGATGTTCTTTATGGTGTTCGTCACCTTGTGGAATATTGTGGGCTGCGTCTCGGTGAAGGTCTTGTGAGCATCAATCGTGTAGATGCCCGAACCGACACACAGGCAAATGTCGTCGCCCTCTATCTCCGCACTGGCCCAACGCAGGCTGTGCATGCCCTGGATGGTGTAGCCGGTGGGAAGATGAATACGGGCAGACGTGTTGGCAGGTATATCGACCACCCAAGTGATGCCTTCCTCCGTACGCCACCATTCACTGCTTATCTTGCCATAAGGCGTGTTGTGAGTGGCACGGACATGGTTCAACTCGTCAGGCATACTGAGGTACATGTCCAGTTCCTTGAAGGCACGACTCCTTGGCGACTGCCTTATGCCAGCCAGACTGCCATACATCCAGGGCAGGACATCACCGAGGAGCATCACATGATTGCCGCTGTTCATGGCGGGGTCGGCAGTGTTGCCGTTCCAAAGCTCCCAGATGGTCGTAGCGCCATTCTCTATCATATAGCCAAAGCTGGGATAGTCCTTCTGCAGCATCAACTGCATGGCTTGGTCGAGGTGGCCGCTTCGTGTCAGGCACGTCAAGAGGTGCTGCATGCCAATCACGCCGCAGCTGATGTGGTTGTTATAGGTCTTCTCGGTCACATCGACGACGTTCTGCAGGACTTTCTCCTCGTCGCCATAGGGAACGAGGCCGAACTCGAGCGACAAGAGGTTTGCCGTCACGGTATTGTTCGCATAGCTGCCCGACTCGGGATGGTAGAAGTGACGGTTGTATGTCTCCTTCAGCTTCTGCTGACGACGGTCGTAATCCAACATGTCTCCCTCGCGTCCGAGCTGCATCGCCATCTGTCCCATCATCGTAAGCATGCTGTAATACATGGCTGTGGAGATGAGTCTGCCGTCCGTCTTGCGAGCCGGATCTTCGCTATGAATCAGGTCGGGTCGTTCGGGAGGCATGCACCAGTCGCCATAGTTATTGCCCGTCACGATGCCATCCTGCAGGGTGCGCTCCAGGAAGTTCATGTAGTTCTGCAGGAACGGATAGTACTTCTGCACGGCATTCACATCGTTGTAACGACGATAGAGCATGAAGGTAGCATATACCGAAAGCGCCCCCCAAGCCACATCATTGCCGCGAACCACCCAATAGCCGGGTGCCACGTTGGCAATCATGCCATCGTCGTCCTGCGTATCCCAAACGTCTTGCAGCCACTTGTAATAGAGTTCGCCGTTATCTACGACGAGATTCTCGCCGTAGCATCCCATGGCGTGATCGCCCAGCCAGCCCATTCGTTCGTCGCGCTGAGGGCAGTCCGTGGGCATACCATGATAGTTGCCGATGATGCCCCAATAGGCATTCTCGTGCAACTTATTGAGGAGCTCGTTGTCACACCAGAAGGTGCCTTGGTCGGCCATCTGGTCGTAGATGACCAGGCCAGTGATGTCCGTCAGTTTAGGCTCTACGCTGATGCCGCTGATTTCCACAAAGCGGAAGCCCTGATAGGTGAGCTGCGGCTGGTAAGTAAACGTGCCGTCTGAGGCGGGGATGTATGTGTCGGTACACTTTGCAGAGCGGAGGTTGGCAACGGAAAGCTTGTCGGGATTGCTCGGGTCGAGTATCTCGGCATGGCGGATAACGACGGGCACATCCTTCTTTCCTGCAAGGCGTACACGAAGCTGACCTACCATGTTCTGTCCCATATCGACGAGGAAGCGGCCATCATCCGTGCGGCGAATGCTCTTTGGCTTCAGTTCCTTCTGTATTCTCATACTGGGACAGGGCTGTGGCTGCATGATGCCCGTAGGCGCCTTCAGTGTCTGGGCTTGTCCCCAAGCACTGTCGTCGAAGAAAGCCGTCAGCCAGCCTTTCATCTCGCGGGCTGCTTCGTAGCGTTCGCCATCATAGAGATGATTGCGTTGTATCGGGCCTTCTGACGTGGCTTTCCAGTCTGGACCGCTCACGATGGTCAGCGTGTCTTTGTCGTTCTCTACGACGAGTTGTGCCTTCAAGCGAGGCAAACCGTATGACGTGCAACTCGGGTTGAAGCCAAGCACATAGCCGTTGCCCAGGATGGAGCCAATGGCGTTGTTGCCTCGACGCAAGAGCTTCGTCACATCGTATGTGTTGTAATAGACAGTCTTGGTGTAGTCCGTCTGCAACGTACCGAAGACATCCTTGCTGACCGCCTTGCCGTTGATGTACGTCTGGCCGTATCCCATACCACTTATATACAGGGTGGCGCGGCGGGGCTTCTTGTCGAGATAGAAGGCGCGGCGCAAATAACGTGCCGGCAGATCACGGCTCTGGTTGTCGCCCGTCACGATGCGGTCGGCGTCGTCGATGCCTATCCATTGTGCTTTGCCGTCGAACGCCTTGAGTCCCGTCAGGAAGCTTTGCATGGGGCTGACGATGTGCTCGCCCGTGCTAAGCCAGACCTCGACCTGCCAGAACACACGGCTCTGGTAGGGCAAGCGTCGTCCCTGATAAGGCACAGCGATGCTTTCGTCGTTACTCGTGCGGCCGCTGTCCCAAAGGAGGTTGCGTTCGGCTTTGATGTCGGCCTTCGATGTCGCCACGAGAATGCGGTAGGCCATCTGCTTCACATTGGGTTTCTCGCTGACTGTCTGCCAGGAGAACTGTGCAGTTCGGGTTATTCCGGCGGGTTCTTTCATACGGCAAACGCGGAAACCTGTCAGGTCGCTTGCGACTGCACTCTGTATCATCATGAATAACGCCACAATGGGCAATACAAATCGTCTCATACTACATTGTATTATATGATATGCGACACAAAGTAACACTTTTTTCTTCAAATATGAAAGCCTTTGCCAAAAAAATACTTAATTTTGTGGCAGGAACGATAGTTTAACAACATAAAGTGTATTAGTTATTATGAAAAAATTGCAACTTTTGGCAGCCACGCTGCTTATGGCTTCTGCGGTTCAGGCACAGCAAGCCATTTTCGAGAGACACGACACCCGTTCTCCGGAGTTCAATGCCGACGGCACGGTGACCCTTCGCATCAAAGCTCCCGAGGCTAAGAAGGTGGATATCATCGGCGACTGCATAGAGAACGGTCGCGGCGAAATGACGCAGCAGGACGGCGTCTGGACCTATACGACGAAAGCTCTGCCTGCAGAACTCTACAGCTACCGCTTCTATGTCGATGGCGTGGAGACGCAGGATGCCGGCAACATCGAGCGCAGCCGCGACGTACGCTCCTTCATGAGCACATTCATCGTGAGCAAGGAAGAGGGCGACTTGGGCTATCTCTATCAGAACCACAACGTGGAGCACGGCGACGTCAGTCACGTCTGGTACGACAGCCCCACGCTGGGCATGAAGCGCCGCATGAGCATCTACACACCGCCAGGCTACGACAAGGGAAAGGCTTATCCAGTGCTCTATCTGCTGCACGGCGCAGGTGGTGACGAAGAGGCTTGGCTCACGCTGGGCCGCATGGCACAGATCATGGACAACCTCATCGCTCTGGGTAAGGCGAAGCCCATGATTGTGGTGACTCCCAACGGCAACGCCTCCGACGATGCCGGACCGCTGGAGACGGGCATCCAGAACAAGAGCTGGCCTAAGGCCTCCTACGAGGAGAGCTTCAAGGACATCATGAACTATGTGGCGAAGCACTATAAGATTAAGAAAGGTGCCGACAACACAGCTCTCTGCGGCCTGTCGATGGGTGGCTACCACACTTTCAGAATCAGCATGCTGAACCCCGGAACCTTCGGCTACATCGGACTTTACTCGGCAGCGGTGCGTTTGGGACGCGGTCAGCAAAAGAGCCTGGAGCAGCAGTTCGAAGAGAATCCTGAGGCAACAGCCCAGATGAAAGCGCTCTTCGCAGCCAAGCCCCATCTCTATTGGATTGCGATAGGCAAGGAGGACTTCCTCTTTCAGCAAAACGTAGAACTGCGCCACTACCTCGACAAGATGCAGTATCCCTATGAATACTACGAGAACGAAGGCGGTCACATCTGGCGCAACTGGCGCATCTACCTCTCGATGTTTGCACAAAGACTGTTCTGAGCAAGACATAAACCTTTTGGGGGCGCGCTTCGGTGCGCCCTTTCTTTTTTGTAAATATTTTTCCCTGACAGACGCGTTTTAAGCGCATCTTTTCCACTTTGCCATAGCCAGAGACCCCCGAAATCGAATTTGAAGCTTATTTTGCAACACAATGGCATTCAGGTTGTTACAAAACGGCATTTTCTGAATCAAGCGAGAAAACGAACAAGTTCCAAGTGTTTTAGGATAAAATTCGGGCTTTTTTCTCGATGAAATCAACGTAGGGGAATTACAAACGCCCTATAGGGGAATTGCAAATTCAACTGCCTGCGTTGAGAAACGCCCCTGCCTTCATCGACAAATCCGACCTGCCGGACGACATCACCCAGGCAAAAGAATGTAAAGTTTTTTCCTGCTTTTCCAATAGTTTTGACGAAATGCCTCTCCCCGCGAGAAACAACATTTTTCATGTTTCACCTTTTAATTTTCAATTAAATGTCGTACCTTTGAGGCAAGCCCCGAAAGTACTCTCGCTCGGAAAAATAAAGAAAAACTTTCGTTTTCCTTTTGTTTTTCGCTCGCTTATTCGTACCTTTGCACCCAAATTATAATACAAACTTAATAAACACCGTTATGAAAAAGATTTTATTCGTTATCGTTGCTATGGTAATGTGTGCCGGCAACGCAAGGGCTTTTGAGTACGAACCCGAACAAGGCTTCTCGTGGATGGGAATCTTCGGCATGAACGTATCCAAACTCCAGAACCATGACTTCGGCGCTAAAGCCGGTGCGGTCTTGGGAGCAAGAGTGGACTTTGTTCTCCCAAAGGCTCATGGAACATACCTGACTGCCGGTCTGGACTGGACCATGAAGGGTGGTAAAGGTGAGGAACCCGACATAACGATTGATGGCAAGGACTACGATGTAAATGGTAAGTATGCCCTCCATTATTTCGAAGTTCCTATTCGAGTCGGCTTCCGTTACAACCCCACAGAGTCCATCGGCCTGTACGGAGAAGTCGGCCCCTACTTTGCTGTGGGCTTCGCAGGACGTCATAAAATAAGCATCGACGAAGATGGCAGCGCCTTCAGGGACATTGAAGACAATGCATCCTACGTAGCCTTCAAGAACTACGGATACCCAACCGAATCGTTCCAACGCTGGGATGCAGGCATCGGCTTCCGCATCGGTGCAGAATACAACCACCACTACAACCTGCTGATTGGCTGCGACTGGGGTCTGGCAGACATCTATCGCGTCAGCTATCGCGATGCCTTCAAGGACGACACAGCCAATGCCGGCAGAGTCCTTCCTAAGGTTCGTAACTTCAACTTCAGCATTACCTTCGGTTATCGTCTCTAAGCTCATGGTAAAAGAATATAACTTTCGCGAGATAGAACAGAAGTGGCACCGCCTTTGGACGGAACGCCAGACATACAAGGTAACAGAGGATGAACGTCGAGAGAAGTTCTATGTCCTCAACATGTTCCCCTACCCCAGCGGTGCAGGCCTCCACGTAGGCCACCCGCTCGGCTACATCGCAAGCGACATCTATGCACGCTACAAGCGTCAACAAGGCTTCAATGTCTTGAACCCCATGGGTTATGATGCTTACGGTTTGCCTGCCGAGCAGTACGCCATCAAGACAGGTCAGCACCCCGAGAAGACTACCTTCGCCAACATCGACCGCTATCGCGAGCAGCTCGATAAGATAGGTTTCTCGTTCGACTGGGACAGAGAAGTGCGCACTTGCACACCCGACTACTACAAGTGGACGCAATGGGCCTTCCAAAAGATGTTCAACTCATATTTCGACGAGGAACTCCAGAAGGCTCAGCCCATCGAGAAGCTCATCGAGAAGTTCAAGCAGGAAGGAACTTGGCCAGCCGACGAGAAGGCTCAGAGCGACCTGCTGATGAACTATCGCATCGCCTTCCTGGGCGAGACGATGGTGAACTGGTGCCCAAAGCTCGGCACAGTGCTCGCCAACGATGAAGTGGTGGAAGGCGTCAGCGTCCGTGGCGGCTATCCCGTCGAACAGAAGAAGATGCGGCAATGGTGCCTGCGTGTCAGTGCCTACAGCCAGCGCCTCCTCGACGGCCTCGACACCATCGATTGGAGCGAGAGCATCAAGGAAACACAACGCAACTGGATAGGCCGTAGCGAAGGAGCTGAGATAGAGATTCCCTATACCCTCTCCAAAGATGGAGACGAGGCAGGTTCCTTCACCATCTTCACCACGCGAGCCGACACGATGTTCGGCGTTACCTTCTTCGTCCTCGCTCCCGAAAGCGAACTCGTCGATAAGGTTACTACACCCGACCAGCGTGCTGCAGTAGATGAGTACCTGAAGTACGTCAAGAGCCGCACCGAGAGGGAACGCATGATAGACCACACCGTGACGGGCGTCTTCAGCGGTGCCTACGGCATCAATCCCATTACGGGCGACAAATGCCCCATCTATATCGCAGAATACGTGCTTGCCGGCTACGGCACAGGTGCCATTATGGCTGTGCCTGCTCACGACAGCAGAGACTATGCCTTTGCCAAGCACTTCGACCTGCCCATCATTCCGCTCGTGGAAGGCGCCGACATTTCGGAGGAAAGCTACGATGCCAAGGAAGGCATTGTCATCAATTCGCCCATCACGCCGGACAAGAGTGTCGAGTATGACGGAGAGCGTCTCTGCCTGAATGGCCTCACTATTAAGGAGGCAATTGCCGAGACAAAGCGCTTCGTCAAGGCACACAATCTGGGTCGCGTCAAAGTAAACTATCGCCTTCGCGACGCTATCTTCAGCCGTCAGCGCTACTGGGGCGAGCCCTTCCCCGTCTATTACAAAAAGGGCATCCCCACTATGATACCGGAAGAGTGCCTACCCATCGAGTTGCCACAAGTCGAGAAGTTCTTGCCGACGGAAACAGGCGAATCGCCTCTCGGCAATGCCCAGATTTGGGCTTGGGACGAGAAGAATCGCAAGATTGTCGATAAGAAACTCATTGACGAGGCTGCCGGCATCTATCCCATCGAACTATATACCATGCCTGGCTTTGCAGGTTCGAGTGCCTACTATCTGCGCTATATGGACCCGCACAACGATCAGGCTCTGGTCAGCGACCGTGCCGCATCATATTGGCAGAACGTCGATCTTTACGTCGGCGGCTCGGAGCATGCCACAGGTCACCTTATTTACTCACGCTTCTGGAACAAGTTCCTCTTCGACCTCGGCGTAAGTAAGAAGGAAGAGCCCTTCAAGAAACTCGTCAACCAAGGCATGATTCAAGGGCGCTCCAACTTCGTGTATCGCATCAAGGAGACTAACACGTTTGTCTCTTTAGGCTTGAAAGACAAGTACGACGTCACGCCTATCCATGTGGACGTAAACATCGTGAAGAACGACATCCTCGACCTGGAAGCCTTCAAGGCCTGGAGTCCGGAGTACGCTACGGCAGACTTCGTCCTCGAAGATGGCAAGTACATCTGCGGCTGGGCCATCGAGAAGATGTCTAAGTCGATGTACAACGTCGTCAATCCCGACATGATTGTCGAGAACTATGGGGCAGATACGTTGCGCCTTTACGAGATGTTCCTCGGTCCGGTCGAGCAGTCGAAGCCTTGGGACACCAACGGCATAGACGGTTGCTTCCGCTTCCTCAAGAAGTTGTGGGCGCTGTATTGGGACAAAGACGGCAACCTCGCGTTGACCGACGACGAACCCTCTGCCGACAGCCTCAAGACGCTGCATAAGCTCATCAAGAAGGTGACAGGCGACATCGAGGCGTTCTCCTACAACACGAGCATCTCGGCATTCATGGTCGCAGTCAACGAGTTGAGCCAGCAGAAATGCAGCAGCCGCACCGTACTCCAGACGCTGCCCGTCCTCATCGCTCCCTTTGCACCGCACATCGCAGAAGAGCTTTGGGAAGCACTCGGCGGCGAAGGAAGTGTCTGCGATGCAAGGTGGCCGCAGTACGAGGAGAAGTATCTCGTTGAGACCAGCGTGAAGCTCGGCGTGCAGTTCAACGGTAAGGTGCGTTTCGACATGCTCTTCCCTGCCGATGCAACACCGGAGCAGATGATAGAGCTTGCTACCTCAGCACCCGAGGCAGCTAAGCATCTTGAGGGAATGGACATAGTGAAGACCATCGCTATCCCTAAGCGCATCGTCAACATCGTAGTAAAGCCAAAAGCATAATGCCAAAGGTAAACTATCGCAGAATATGGGAGTTCACGCTGGACTTCCTGGCCATCAACCTCGGCATGGCCATCTATGCCTTGGGTTGGGCCGCGTTCCTGTTGCCCTATCACATCACGACGGGCGGCATGACGGGTATGTTCGCCATCCTTTACTACTTGACGAAGTTCCCCATCTCGGCTGCCGTGCTCATTGCCAACTCCATCCTGCTCATCATTGCCATCAAGCCACTTGGTTGGAAGTTTGTCGGCAAGACGGCATACGCAACCATTGCCCTTTCCTCTTTCCTCGAGCTGGGGCAACAGATGATGACAGATGAGAGCGGACACTTGATGCAGATCCTTGGCGAAGGCCAAGACTCGATGGCCTGCGTGCTTGGTGCCATACTGAACGGTTTGGGCATCGGCATTGTGTTCCTCACAGGAGGAAGTACGGGCGGATGGGACATCATAGCGGCCCTCGTGAACAAGTATCGCAACATCACCTTCGGCCGAGCCTTGCTGATTCTCGACTTTGTGGTCATTGCTTCGTGCTGGCCCATCTTCCATGATGTCAGGATGGTTGTGTTTGGCTACGTCACTTTGGTTGTCTATACCTATGCCCTGGACATGCTCATCAACAGCGCAAGGCAAGACATCCAGTTCATCATCTTCACAAGGAAACCCGACGAAATCTGCCAACGCATCATATCAGAGACCTGCCACAGCGTGACCTCGATGAATGGCGAGGGCTATTACAGTCATCAAGACATTAAGGTGCTGATCACCATTGTACACAAGAGAGAGTCCGTCAAGATATTGCGCATGATTCAAGAGACCGACCCTGCTGCCTTCGTCTCGCAGAGCAGAGCAGAGGGTGTCTATGGGAACGGGTTTAATGTCATAAAGCCATGACGATAAAGGACATCATAGGACCTTCACCTTGGCAACTACTGCGCGACTATCTGCAGATGTTGCTGGGCACAGTCATCTACACGGTTGGCTATGCCTGCTTCCTATTGCCTTATAAGATAGTCAGTGGAGGCGTTACGGGTATCTCCACCATCCTGTACTACTTGACAGGGTTTCCTGCAGGCAACACCTACTTAATTATAAATGTAGGCTTGCTCCTGATGGCTATGCGCATACTGGGCTGGCGTTATCTGGTACGCACAATCATTGTGACGCTACTCATCTCGAGTGCTATCGGCATCATGCAGACCCAGCTCACCGTCGTTGGTGCAGATGGTCACCATACGCTTATGCACATCATAGGCGAACAGAAGTTCATGGCCTGCGTCATTGGTGCCTTCCTTGAAGGTCTTGGCTTGGCAACCATCTTCTTGGCAGGCGGCAGTACGGGTGGCACAGACATCATTGCCAGCTCCATCAACAAGTATTGGGACATCTCCCTCGGCCGACTGCTCCTGATGCTCGACATCGTCATCATCGGCGGCAGCTACTTTATCTCGCACGACATCGAGACGATGGTGGTGGGCTACCTGGCAATGTTCATCAGCCTCAACTTCCTTGACTATGTCATCAACTCGGCAAGGCGAAGCGTGCAGTTCATCATCATCAGCGAACAGTACGAGAAAATAGCAGAGGAGGTCAATACAAGACTCGAGCGAGGCGTAACCGTTCTATCGGGCGAAGGGTTCTATAGCAAGGAGAAGCGGCAGGTGCTGCTCATCCTGGCCAAGCGCTATGAGAGTCGCAGCATATTCCAGCTCATCAAGCGCATCGACCCGCAGGCATTCGTCTCTATGAGCAACGTAGAAGGCGTCTTTGGCGAAGGCTTCGACCCCATAAAGAAGTAAGACCCCCTAACCCTCTTTAGTGGAAATTAAACACAAACTATGACATGACAGGAGAAGAAGGTAATAAAGAGTTCCCCCTGAAGGGGGTTAGGAGGTCCATCATCATGGCAACCAACAATGCCCACAAGCTGGAGGAGATCCGGCAGATACTGGGCAGTGCCTTCACGGTGAAAGGGCTGAGCGACATCGGCTGCACCGAGGACATCCCCGAGACGGCCGACACGCTGGAGGGCAATGCCTTGCAGAAGGCACGATATGTCCATGAGCACTATGGCGTAGATTGTTTTGCCGACGACACTGGCTTGGAGGTAGATGCACTCGGCGGAGCGCCAGGAGTCTATACGGCTCGTTTCGGTGCCATGAACGGATATGGCGAAAGCCATGATGCCGATGCCAACATACGATGCCTGCTCGACAAGATAGAAAAGGCAGAGACACGCAAGGCTCGCTTCCGTACAGTCATAGCCCTCGTTCAGGATGGTAAGGAAAGACTCTTCGAAGGCATCGTGGAAGGCGAGATATTGCCGCAGCGTGCCGGCGAAGGTGGATTCGGATACGACCCAGTCTTCGCTCCCACTGAAGCAGGCGGCCTCGCCTTTGCCCAAATGAGTGCCGAAGCAAAGAACAGCATCAGCCATCGTGGGCGAGCCACGAAGAAACTGGCAGAATATCTTGTGGCCCAAAGCAATAATTGACCCGACTTTTTCGTTATTGAATATATAAAAGATGTATTAGACAAGGAAGCCTTCAAAACCCTCCGTAGGGGAATCTTCAACGCCCTATAGGGGAGTGACCAACGCCCTATAGGGGAGTGACCAACGCCCTATAGGGGAATAAGCAACGCCCTATAGGGGAATGACTGGCGCCCTATAGGGGAATGAAAAACCCCTACATGTCGCATAGAAAACTTCCTGTCATACCATAACAGAACGACGATGATAAAGAAACTCTCTTCCCTGGCACTACTCCTTTGTGTGCTTTGCCTTACAGCCTCAGCCCAGCAACTGGGAACATGGCGCATGTATCTTAGTTACCAAATTGCCACCAAGAGTGACGTAAGCGGCAGCATCATCTATTCCCTGATGAACGGTAATCTGCTTTCCTACGATACAGAAGATGGCGAAGTTCGCACTTACGACCATCTGAACGAGCTCAGTGATGTCAATATCGCTCACATTGCATATAGCAAAGAGGCTGGCAAGCTGCTCATCGTTTACAGCAATAGTAACATTGACCTGCTCGACAAGGAGGGCAATGTACAGAACCTCTCTGCCCTGAAGGACAAAAGCATCTTGGGCAAAGAAGTCTCCTATGTTTCCATCAACAAATCTATGGCTTACCTTGCTACCGGCTTTGGATTTATTGAAGTGGACATGAAGGAAGGTGTGTTCCGCAACACTTACAAGATGAGCAAGACCATACAGTGCATCACAGCAACCGACGATGAGGTGTTCATTGCTACAAACGATGGCGTGTACCAATGCCCAAAGAACAGCAACATGCAGCTGGAGAAGAACTGGAATAGGAGGGCTACATGGACCACCGTGATGAACATGTGCTGCTTTCAGGACAAAGTCATGGCATTGACAAACGCCACACTCTACGAAATGGACCCTGCCAGCACTACCAATACGGCCTACGACAAAGGAAGCTATACCTTCCTGACCTTCCTGAAACACAATGGAGACCGCCTCTTTTGGGGCAACAATACCCAACTCGGTATGACCACCGACCTCACGAGCAGCCCCACCATCCTCACAACTCCTGCCAAATGGAGCGACGTGTCTTATCTCGGTGGCAAATACTGGATGAGCGAGAACGAGAACGGCTTGCGTGGCTATAAGATTACGGACAACGCATTCACGCCCACAGGAGAAATCATACAGCCAAGCAGTCCTATTCGCGATCTCGGATATAGGCTCAGTTGGGTGGGCGACCGTCTCCTCGTGGCAGGAGGCATCAATACAGTAAGCGGCTTCTCCAATCCCGCCACCGCCATGTACTATGAAAACGGAGAGTGGACTAACTTCAAGGAGATGGACATTCCCGCTGAGTACCCAAGATTTAAGCTTGTCAACACAACCAACCTCGTTCAAGATCCTACAGACGACACGCATCACTTCGCCAGCCTCTATCGTGGAGGCCTATGCGAATACAAGAACGGCAAGTTTGTCAAGCTCTATAATCACAAGAACTCCGCGCTGACAAGCTTAATGCCTTCATCGTCGCAAAACTACAATTACGTTATGTGCGCCGCGTTGAGCTATGATGCGGACGGCAGCCTATGGATGGCATCTTCGATGAGAGACTCTGTCTTGATTGTATTCAAGCCTAACGGAAAATGGTACAAACTATACTATAAGGAGTTGGATGGCTGCTCTCTGGTGGACAACATCCTGCATCACAGCAGCGGCATTAAGATAGTGACCAGCCGACGCCTGGACATGCGTGGCATCTTCTGCCTCGACACAAAGGGGACGGAACGCAATGCCGACGACAGAAGCATCATGCATCAGAACATCGTCAACCAGGACGGGACAATTTATCAGCCCGAGGAATTCTTCTGTGTTTGCGAGGACCTTGATGGCTTAGTCTGGGTAGGAACATCCTCCGGCCTCTTCGTTATGGAGGACTTATCCAATGTCTTCAATACGGATTACCAGTTTACGCAGGTTAAGATAAACCGCAATGATGGCAGCGGACTTGCTGACTATCTGCTCAACAATGTCTCTATTGCCTGCATCTCCATCGATGCGGCGAACCGTAAATGGATAGGCACGCAAAACAATGGAGCCTACCTGATCAGTGCCGACGGGCAGGAGATGATACACCACTTCACTACCGACGACAGTCCTCTCCTTAGCAATAACGTGCAAAGCATTGCTGTTCATCCGGGCACTGGAGAAGTGGTCTTCGGTACGGACAAAGGCCTGTGCAGCTTCATGAGCGATGCCACGTCGCCCGAAGCAGAGTTGGAGAAGAGCAACGTCGTCGTATTTCCCAACC
Organism: uncultured Prevotellaceae bacterium; assembly: GCA_900320565.1. Taxonomy (GTDB): domain Bacteria; phylum Bacteroidota; class Bacteroidia; order Bacteroidales; family Bacteroidaceae; genus Physcousia. The sequence continues at coordinate 21,232 of ONSR01000054.1, read as the reverse complement.
CAGTTACACCTGACTACAACGGTCCGATTGCCATCCGAGGATTGGTGAACAACACAGAGGTAAAGATCATCTCCACTGGCGGTCAGCTCGTATGGAACGGCACATCTGCTGGCGGAACCTGCCTTTGGAACGGTTGTGCCAACAATGGATTGCGCGTTGCCAGCGGCATCTATCACGTCGTAGCCAACACTCCGGAGGGCAACAAGGCTATCGTGACGCGCGTCGTTATTGTGAGATAATTGCAAAGCCTGCATATTGCTTTGCACAAAGAGGGCTACCTATATGATGAAATAGGTAGCCCTCTTTTAGTCTGGCCTAACAGGTTTCGTGCAGACGACTACAGCGTCAGCTTCTCGATCTTCATGTCGCCGCAGTTCTCGATGATGCCCACGAGTTCCTTGAACTCTGGTGTGGCGGCATGTTTTGCCAGGGCTTCTTCGCTTTCCCAGGTCTCGCAGAACATGAAGATGTCCTTGCGTGTAGCACTTTCAAAAACGTCGTAGCTTACCATTCCCTCGTGCTTCTGAGTCTTTGCAGTGAGCAGAATGGCTGCCTCAAGGGCTTCGTTGTACTTACCCTTCTTGGCTTGGAAGAAACAATTAAGACGGATCATAGTCTAATTTAGAATTTAATGATTTACTATTTACTATTTATCTCTTTGTAAAGTCGAGTATTAACTTAGCCGCTCTCTCTGGTGCTCCGGGTTCGCCCAGTATGGCTGCCATGCGCTCGTAGCCTTCCAGCTGGGCCTGCCTGGCTGAGCCTCCGGGCAGGATTGATGCGAGATGATGGCGAACGCTGCTGACGTTCATCTGCTCTGCGACGAGTTCCGGCACCACTTCCTCTCCGCAGATGAGGTTGACGAGGGATATGTAGGGAACCTTTATGAAGAGCCGTTTTGCGAGAGACGCCAGGCGGCCTGCCTTCATGTAGTAGCAGACGACTTGCGGCACACGCAGCAGAGCCGTCTCGAGCGTCGCTGTGCCGCTGGTGACGAGGGCTGCCGTGCTGTGCTGAAGAAGCTGATAAGTCTGGTCGCGAACAACGGTGCATTTACCATTTAGCCATTTACCATTTACCATTTTAATGCACTCCCTGTAGAACTCATCCTCGAGTCCTGGGGCGGCGGCGAGCACCAGCTGATAGTCTCCCGCATAGGGCGCTGCCGCTTCCAGCATGCGACGTAGATTGTCGCGCACTTCCTGCTTGCGGCTTCCGGGCAGCAGAGCGATGATGGGAAGCCCATCGATACCCCTCAGACCCTCTCCCAACCTCTCCCTTGTAGGGAGAGGAGCTGATTCTCTTTCAGTGGCAGTACTATCCACTCCCCTCTCTGCAAGGGAGGGGTTGGGGGAGGGTCCGAGCCACTTCGCCACTTCATCCACCGTCGGATTGCCTACATAATTAATATGGTAACCGTGCTTCTCCTCGTAGAACGGCACTTCGAAAGGCAGGATGGAGAGCAGCAGATCGACGTCGCGCTTAATGTTACGGATGCGATGTTCCTTCCATGCCCAGATCTTCGGAGCGATGTAATAGACCACGGGAATCGTGCTGTGCTGCTTGACGAAGCGTGCTATCTTGAGGTTGAAGCCTGGGTAATCGACCAGAATCAGCACGTCGGGCTGCCACGCGAGGATGTCCTGCTGGCAGCGTTTCATGCCGCGAAGGATGGTCCTCAGGTGCATGAGGACGGGGATGAAGCCCATATAAGCGAGGTCACGATAGTGCTGAACGAGCTCAGCGCCCTGTGCCGCCATCATGTCTCCGCCGTAGCAACGGAACTGAGCCGCCGCATCCTGCTGCCTGATGGACGCCATCAAGTGGCTCGCATGAACGTCGCCGCTTGCCTCGCCTGCTATGAGATAGTACTTCATTATATTAATTCATAATTCATATTTCTCAATTCATAATTCATCACTCCTGCTTATAACTTTGGGCTTATGGCGTAGCCTAATTATGAATTATGAATTGTGAATTGTGAATTGAGGTAATCGTGTGCCGTCATATCGAGCTGTATGGGCGTGATGGACGCATAGCCGTGATCGAGGGCCCAATAGTCCGTGTCTTCTGCTTCGGGCTCGAGGTTCTGGAAATAACCTGTGAGTTGGTACTCGCCTTCGCCCACCTGCATCATCTCTTTCATCCAGCGTCCGCGACCGGTTCGGCAGACGCGAGTGCCCTTCAGTTCAGGCACTTCGGGGAAGTTGACGTTGAGCAGCACATCCTCTGGCAAGCCGTGTTCGAGGACGTAACGGGCTATCCTGACCACTTCAGCCTCGTAAGGTCGGAAGTCACATTGCAAGCTTCGGGTCTTGAGGCTATATGCGATGGCCGGAACAGCCTTCATGCAAGCCTCGAAAGCCGCGCCGACAGTACCGCTGTAGTGCACCGAAACCGACGCATTATCGCCGTGATTGATGCCGCTCACCACCAGGTCGGGCCGCCTCTCGAGCAGTCCGTCCAGCGCCAGCTTCACGCAATCTGTGGGCGTTCCGCTGCATTGATAGACCTTCAAGCCAGGATGCTCCCGCACGAGCTTAATGGTAATCGTGCTGAGGGGCGATATGCTGCAGGATGCCGCGCTGCGCGGCCCGTCGGGAGCCACCACGATGACGTCGCCAAGCTGGCACATCAAATCGGTCAGCACCCCCAGTCCCTGCGCCGCGACACCATCGTCGTTCGAGATAAGTATTAAGGATCTGTTTGACATGTTTGAACGTTTATTTCCCTGCAAAGATACAATAAAAAGTGAAAAGTGAAAAGTGAAAAGTGAAAAATTATTGTGGCGCGGACAAAAACCTGGCTGCCTACGCGAACAGATTCAGCATGCCAAGTTGGGCAAGTTAACGTGTCAAGTTGGCTCATTCAGCACACCTCGACGCTCAATTTCGCAAGGATAATTCATTGCAACTACATGTACGTGCAATTGCATATACATGTACGTGCAATTGCATGTACATGTATATGCAATCAACCCGACGTGCTATGTCGGGAAAGGTAACACTCGGAACGAAGCGACAAAACGTGGCGAAACATGTTGATAAACAGCCTTAGTTATCAACAAAAACAGGCAGTTATCAACACTTTAGGCAATCTGCTTAAGAAAAATAGTGTGTTTTTCGGACTTTTGATGTATATTTGCAAAGTCATTTTAATCTAAGAAAATAACAAGAAGATAGAGGAAGACAGAAGGAGATAGAAGACACTACTTAACACCACATCGAAGATTATGAATAAAACAATCGCAATAGTAAACCAGAAGGGCGGCGTGGGCAAGACCACCACGAGCATGAACCTGGCTGCCTCACTCGCCACACTCGAAAAGAAAGTTCTCCTCATCGACGCTGACCCGCAGGCCAACGCATCGAGCGGTATGGGCGTGGACGTCAGCAAGCTGGAGGCATCCATCTACAACGCCCTGCTCGGACAGGTTGACATAAAGGACATCATCTACACGACAGACATCGAGGGCCTCGACATCGTGCCGTCCCACATCAACTTGGTCGGAGCCGAAATCGAACTGCTGAACTTCAAGAACCAGGAGCGCGTGCTGAAGGACACGATACAGCCCATCGTTCAGGACTACGACTATATCCTCATCGATTGCAGTCCCAGCCTGGGCCTCATCACAGTGAATGCCCTCACGGCTGCCGATAGTGTCATCATCCCCGTGCAGTGCGAGTACTTCGCCCTGGAAGGCATCAGCAAGCTGCTCAACACGATAAAGATAGTCAAGACACGCATGAATCCGCGTCTCGAGATAGAGGGCTTCCTCCTGACCATGTATGACAGTCGCCTCCGCCTCGCTAATCAAATCTACGAAGAGGTGAAGCGGCATTTCCGCGAACTCGTGTTCAAGACAGTCATCCAGCGTAACGTCAAGCTCAGCGAAGCACCCAGCCACGGCGTCCCCGCCATCCTCTACGATGCCGACGCCACAGGCTCGAAGGCTCACCTGGCACTGGCGCAGGAGATAATAGCAAAGGAAAAACATTGACCATTGAACATTGACCATTGAACATTAGGCTGCGCCCAAAGCCCTGGCGAAGGAAAAATAGTCAATGTCCAATGGTCAATGTTCAATAAAGAACTAAGAATATGGCCATAAAGAAAAAGTATCAAGGACAAGCTCTGGGCAGAGGACTCGACGCTCTTCTGCAGACAGAAGTCATTCAGACCAACGGCTCGTCGAACCTCTCGGAAGTGAGGATGGACGACATCAGGCCGAATCCCGACCAGCCGCGACGTGAGTTCGACGACGACGCGCTGCAGGAACTCGCCAACAGCATCCGCCAGATCGGACTCGTGCAGCCCATCACCCTGCGCGACATGGGCGACGGAACCTATACAATCATCGCAGGTGAACGCCGCTGGCGGGCAAGCCAACGCGTCGGCCTCACCACCATCCCCGCCTACATCCGCACGGTCGATGACGAGAACATGCTCGAAATGGCACTCGTCGAGAACATCCAACGCGAAGACCTCACCGCAATAGAAGTGGCGCTGGCCTACCAGAACCTCATCGAGAAGCACAGCCTCACGCAAGACCAACTCAGCGAGAAAGTGGGCAAGAACCGCGCCACCATCGCCAACTACCTGCGTCTGCTGAAGCTCCCCGCCAGCGTGCAGATGGCGCTTCGCAACAAGGAAATCGACATGGGACACGCCCGCGCGCTCCTCTCCATCTCAGATCCCAAGGCACAGCTCAAGGTCTTCTCGGAAATGAAGAAAGGTCGCATGAGCGTCCGCCAAATAGAGAACATGGTGAAACTCCTCAGCGAAGGCGCTTCCGTAAAGACCAAGACCGGCAAACGCATCCGCCAGAAAGGCTCGAACCTCAGTGCCGACTACAACCTGCTGCGCGAGGGCTTGAGGAGCCTCTTCAAGACGCGCGTGGAAATGACCTGCTCCGAGAAAGGCAAAGGAAAGATAAGCATCCCCTTCGCCAACGAGGCAGAACTGGAACGCATCATCGAAATGTTCGACAAGTTACGCAGCTAAATGAAACTCCGGCACACTCTCCTCATCCTCATGGCCCTGCCCTTCTGGCTCGGCTTCGCACCTGTACTTCAGGCACAGGAAGTGGATAGTGTGCTCACAGAAAACGCCGTCGATACCGCCGCACTGCTTACCATCAGCGACAACATACTGAAGAATGTACGGCCTCATCGCAACCTCAAGAACTTCAAACCCGACCCGATTCGGGCAATGTGGCTGGGCTTGGTACTGCCTGGAGCAGGCCAAATCTACAATCGCAAGTACTGGAAACTGCCCATCATCTACGGAGGCTTCCTCGGTTGCGTGTACGCCCTCACCTGGAATGGGCAGATGCTCTCCGACTACTCGCAGGCCTACCTCGATATCACGGACAGCGACCCCAACACGAAAAGCTACGAGAAGATGCTGCCGCCCAACTATAGCATCGTTGGCAAAGAAGAGCGATTCCAGAGAATCTTCAAGAGTAAGAAGGACACCTACCGCAGGTTCCGAGACCTCAGCATCTTCGCCTTCGGAGGAGTTTACCTGCTGTCCGTCATCGATGCCTACGTCGATGCAGAACTCTCGACGTTCGACATCTCCCACGACCTCAGCCTTGAGATACACCCCACAATGATTGAAACAGGACGATTCGACATGCATCATCGCACCACAACCCCAGGTGTGCAATGCGTCATAAACTTCTAAACTACATATCTTACAATGAAAAAGTTCACAACATACTGTTCCGCCCTACTCCTTTTCCTATTCTTCCCCTGCAATCTCGCCTTGGCGCAATACGAAGAAGACGACGAAGAACAAGACGACATCCTGTCCCTGCCGGAAGTCATCGAAGAGTTGCCCGAAGGCTTGCAGAACAGGGAAATAGACAGTTTGCTTGCCGACTGGCAGACACGCAACTACCTCTTCTTCGACGAGAACTGTGAATCGACAGGCGACAACCCTGTGTTCGACGCACAGACCTACGCTTATCGATTGAGCAGGTTGCCTAATGTAATCGACATGCCATACAACAGCGCTGTGCAGAGATACATAGATCTCTACAGCGGACGGCTGCGCAACTCGGTTGCCGTACTGCTGGGCGCGAGCAACTTCTACAACCCAATCTTCGAGGAGGCACTCGAGAGCTATCAAATGCCGCTTGAGCTAAAGTACCTGCCCATCATTGAGAGCGCACTCAATCCCACTGCCGTGAGCCGCGCCGGAGCAGTTGGCTTGTGGCAATTCATGATAGGTACCGGCAAGCAATACGGTCTCGAGGTGACCAGTTTGATTGACGAACGTCGCGACCCCATCAAGGCAAGTTATGCCGCAGCCCGTTATTTGCACGACCTTTATGGCATCTTCGGCGACTGGACCCTCGCTATTGCCAGCTACAATTGCGGTCCCAACAATATCCTCAAAGCCATAAAGAGAGCAGGAGGCGTCAAGGATTATTGGACGATTTATCCTTACTTGCCAGCCGAGACACGCGGCTACGTGCCTGCTTTCATCGCAGCAAACTACATCATGAACTACTATTGCGACCACAATATCTGCCCCATCAACACCAGACTTCCGCAGGGAACCGACACGATACAGGTCAGCAGAAATGTCCGCATGGAACGCATCGCCGAGCTTTGCGGCATTAGTCAGGAGGAACTTCGGAAGCTCAATCCGCAGTACCGCACCACGTTGATTCCAGGCGATTCCCACGCTTGCAAAGAAGGGTAAAAGCAGTCGAGGAGGCAAGTCTGTGACTGTCCGCAGAGGCGATACTCTTGGCGCAATTGCAAGGAGAAACGGCACAACTGTTGCCAAACTCAAGCGGCTTAACGGCATTCGTGGCAACACGGTCTATGCCGGACGAAAGATTAGAGTGAAATAAAACCGACTATGGAAGACAATAACCTTCGTGAGATGGAAGACGAGCGGATGGTTGCCGAAGCGTATCAGCACCTGATAGACACTTATTTGGCATCGCATCACCGCAAGCATACCGAAATCATCGACAAGGCCTTCAACTTCGCTAAAGAAGCTCATAAAGGCGTCCGACGACTTTCCGGAGAGCCATACATCATGCATCCCATTGCCGTGGCACAGATTGCGTGCGAGGACATCGGCTTGGGAAGCACAGGCATCTGCTCGGCGCTCCTGCACGATGTGGTAGAGGATACGGACTACACGGTTGAGGACATCGCCAACATCTTCGGGCCTAAAATAGCGCAGATCGTCGATGGACTGACCAAGATATCGGGCGGCATCTTCGGCGACAAAGCGTCGGTACAGGCGGAATCCTTCAAGAAGTTGCTGCTCACGATGAGCGAGGACATACGAGTCATCCTGATTAAGATTTCCGACCGACTGCATAACATGCGTACCCTGGGCAGCCAACTGCCTGGAAAACAGTACAAGATAGCGGGCGAGACCCTCTACATCTATGCTCCTTTGGCTCACCGACTCGGCCTGAACAAAGTGAAGGAGGAGCTCGAGGACCTCAGCTTCAGCTACGAGCACCCTGAGGAATACAAGGCGATACAAGACCAGCTCGAGGGCATTCGAGAGCACTTGACGTCCATCTTCGACCAGTTCACCGCACCCATCAGGCAGGAGCTCGACAAGGCGGGACTCAAGTACGAGATCAAGGCACGCATCAAAAAGCCCTACAGCATCTGGTCGAAGATGCAGACGAAGCACGTCACATTCGAAGAGGTCTATGACATACTGGCCGTACGCATCATTTTCGAAGTGACGGAAGGCATGAACGAAACGGACGAGTGCTTCAAGATATACAACATCGCCAGCACGATATACAAGCCGCATCCCGACCGCTTGCGAGACTGGGTGCACAACAAAAAGGCCAACGGATACCAGGCGCTTCACTCGACGCTCATGAGCAAGTCGGGCAAATGGGTTGAGGTGCAGATACGAAGCCGCCGCATGGACGACATCGCAGAGCACGGCTTTGCGGCTCACTGGAAGTACAAGGACGGCGACATCAACACGGAGGGCACCGACGACGGGCTCGACAAATGGCTCTACCAAATCAAGGAAATCCTGGACGACCCACAGCCGAATGCCATCGACTTCCTCGACACCATCAAGCTCAACCTGTTTGCCAACGAGATTTTCGTCGTGACGCCTAAGGGCGAATTCAAGACCATGCCGGCCGGTTGTACTGTGCTCGACTTCGCTTTCAGCGTGCATACCTTCCTCGGCACACACTGCATCGGAGCAAAGGTGAACCACAAACTCGTCGGCATCAGCCAGGTGCTGCAGAGCGGAGACCAAGTCGAGATCCTCACCTCGAAGAACCAAAAGGTCGAGAAAGGCTGGATAGACTTCGTCACGACGGCTAAAGCGAAGGGCAAGATCGTTGCCATCCTGCGCCGAATGGAAAGGGAGAAGCAGAAGATTGGCGAGGACATCCTGAACGACTTCCTGCAGAAAAACGAGAAAGAAGCCACGAGCCTCAACATCGCGAAACTCTGTCACTACCACGAATTGAGCAGCCGCGAGGAACTGCTCTCCATGATTGGTTCGCAGACCATCACGCTCGGAGAAGGCGACTTGAACGCCCTCAACGAGAAGATTCACAAGGAGAAGAAGTGGAGCAAGTACTTCACAATCTTCAAGAAAAAGAACCACTCCCCCATTTCCGCCGAGGAGGAAGAGACAAAGCCCGCTTCCGAAGGAGAGGACAAGACACCCAAAATCGACAAGAAGAAAACGCTGGTCCTCAGCGAGGAGACTATCGGCCGATACACTTTGTGCGACGAATGTCACCCGATTCCCGGCGATGATGTGCTCGGATACCTCGATGAAAACGGCAAAATCGTCATCCACAAACGCCAGTGCGACATCGCAAAACGCCTCAAAGCAACTGGCGGGAACGGCATCCTGGCTGCCACTTGGGACACACACGGCACGCTATCCTTCCCCGCCACACTCCACATCGTGGGCTTCGACCGCGTAGGCGTCCTCCATCAAATCACGGGAATCCTCTCGCAGCAGCTCAACATGAACATCCACAGCATACACATCGACACCAGCGACGGCCTGTTTACCGCCGAACTCCGACTCGGTGTGCACGATGCCAAGGACCTCCAAAACATCTGCCACGACCTGAAGAAAATCGAAGAGGTCGAGGACGTACGACGCTTCTAAAGCAACCCCGACAACAAACATCCCCCGACGGGAGACCGACTACCCCTGCATTCCCGAGGGAACTTAACATGATAACAAGCCAGACTCAACAGCCTGGCTTTTTTATTTTAACGTGTCAAGTTGTTTGATTCATCATGATGCACCAATCGATTCATCATGATGAATCAACGAATCTGACGAGTCATGTTGAGCAACTCGTCAAATGATAAAGGATAATTTGACGTGAGAAATCACTCCATTTCCTGCGAGTTTAGTCTTCAATCAACCTATAAGGAGCAACCTTCCTGCATGAAGCTACTCCAAAATTTCTCCCTTATCTTTTGTGGGTAAGGGAGATTTTTCGTATCTTTGCAAAGCAGAAGGGCATAAAAGTTCCATCACGGAGCCTCAAACCTCAGCGGAGGAGCCCTTTGAATCTTATTGGAATATATAACAAGCGTTTGCTGTTATTCGGAATTGCTCTAAGAATCTACCAATTCAAAAAGAAACCAGTTCAATGAATAAGTTGCAAACGTCTATGCCATAGGCATGGGCGTAACTTATCTGAACTGGTAGGCTTTGGTAGAGCCTTTAGAGCATGGATAGACGTCCATGCTTTATTTGTTTCTACATAGCCTGCCTCCGATGATAAGCATTCGCACAATGCTTATCGTATATGAGAACCGAAGACCAAGTAAGAGACGAAGCCAAAATTATTCTCGGTTTTGATGACGGAGAAGAAAATGTACAACAAGGTACTGGTCAAATTACCACCTTTAATCAATTAGGTTTTACTGGCAACACAAACAAGCCCGACGGATGGTATCTTCCTTCTGATAAGGGAGAAGTCGCAATAATCCTTGAAACCAAAGCAGAAAAAGAAGATTTAACCAAATCTAAATGGGTTAAAGAATTAGAAAAGAACATTGAATTTGTTCGAGCCAAATATTCAAAAGTCGTTGGAATTTTATATAATGGTGTAGACATTCGTGTTTTCAAAAACGATGAAGAAATCACAGGTGTTGCTTCAACATTGCAGCATAAGCACTACTACAAGTGCCTATATACGCAGCAACAAATCGACAAGCAAAAAATATTTCGTATTACAAAACAAATCAACGATTCTCTTCATACACAATTTGGAATAAAGAATCTCTATAAACGAATGATATTTACCGCTTGCGCTTTAGTTGCGAAGCGTTATGGGGCTTTACTGCAAAAGGGAATGGACTTCTCTACTCTAAAACAAAGCATATTAAGCACACTAAACCAAACGATACAGGCAGACCTTCAACAAAACTTAAAATTGCAACTCCTAACGAAAGCATATAATGCTATCGAGATGAATAATGATAGCAATCAGTCAGCTATTGATGATTTTATTCAAAGGATTGGCGAGATTTCCGAATGCGTGAACTCTGACTATTGGAACGGCGAGGATGTGATGGGCATCTTCTTCAACGAGTTCAACCGTTACAAAAAGAAATCTGAATCTGGGCAAGTCTTTACTCCTGACCATATTACTTCTTTTATGTTTCGTCTTATCGATGTAAATAAGGATGACAGAGTATTGGATGCGGCTTGCGGTTCTGGGGCTTTTTTGGTGAAAGCCATGTGTAATATGATACACGAAGTTGGGGGAGTTAGCACCCAAGAAGCAAAAAACATCAAAGGAAATCATTTGTTCGGTATAGAGTTTGACAAAGAGATTTTTGCTTTGGCATGCGCTAATATGCTTATACATAAGGATGGTAAAACAAATCTTGAACAATTAGATTCAAGAACAGAAGAAGCAAAAGAGTGGATTGCATCCAAGGGCATTACAAAGGTTCTTATGAACCCACCATTTGAAAGAAAGTATGGTTGTTTAACTATCGTCAAAAACGTACTCGATTCTGTTCCTCAGGGAACGAAATGCGCTTTCATCTTGCCGGATAAAAAACTCGAGAAAGACATGAAGGACAAAAGATATGGTAATAAATTATTAAAGGACCATACTTTGAATTTAATTGTAAAATTACCCGAAAATTTATTCTTTGGTCAAGGAGTAACGACTTCTGTTTTCGTTTTCGAAGCAAAACGTTCTCAAAATGGACGCGACATTATTGGTTATTATATAGAGGAAGATGGACTTGAAACCGTCAAAAATCAGGGACGCCAAGATATAAGGAACAAATGGCCGGAAAAAGAAGATTATTGGATATGTGCCATTCATAATGGTGTAGATGATTTATATAACACTCGTCAAATCATTCATCCAAACGAACATCTTTCATATCAAAAGCCCGAAAAACCCTTTGAAATCTTCGAAGAGGATTTTATAAAAACAATGATGGATTACGAACTTTTCAAAAGAGGTATTGATGTGAAAGAGTTTGAAGAAAAACTAATGCAAAAGGTTCTATATGGTAGTCATATTTCGCAAAACAATAATGATACCATTATAACATTAAAGGGGGTAGATATATGAGAAAGATAGATACCACAAACTGGGGAGACTTTCGGGTTGGAGATTTATTTGACTTTGAAAGAGGAAAGGTAAAAAAATTACAGATACTTCCAGAAGGGCCTACTCCAGTAGTAGCCGCTGCCCGTAGTTGTCAGGGTGTTGCGGGATATTATGAAGCAGATGCTCCTTATTGCAATCAAATAACAATTTCGTGTAATGGGGTAGGATGTGGAAGTTCATTTTACCATAACTATCCATTTAATGTGAATGGAGATGCTATTGTCTTGAAAGAAAAGGTGGAGATTCCCGAAAAGGCAAAAATTTTCATAAGTTGTATGTTAGATGGAGTATTGTTCCGAAAATATTCATATGAAGAGAAATGTTCCCCTCAAAAGGTTAGTGACGAAATAATAAAACTCCCCATCACTGCCGACAACAAACCCGATTGGCAACACATGGAGCGTTATATGCAACAGAAAGAAGATGGTGCAAGAAATAATATATCTTTATTATATAACATAGTTGGAAAGCCACGGACAAAGATTGATACGACAACATGGAAAAGATTTCATTTATATGATGATACTTTGTTTACTATCGATAGTGGAACAAAATTAGATAAAGTTAAAATGACAGATAATAATCCTAGTATCAATTTTGTCGGAAGGGCAAATGCAAATAATGGCGTAACTGATTTTATAGATGAAATCGAAGGACTAACGCCATATGAAGCAGGCAATTTGACAATTTCGCTAGGTGGAGAATATCTAGGCTCCTGTTTTATTCAAGAGAAGCCTTTTTATACAAGTCAGAATGTAAATGTGCTCATTCCGAAACATATCATGTCTGATCATTGCAAAAGATTTATTTCTATAATGGTTTTCAAAGAAGGGAGATTGCGATATAAGGCCTTTATTGACGAATTGAACAGGCATATGCGAACAGACTTCTCCGTTTTGCTTCCTGTCACATCTACGGGTACTCCCGATTGGGATTATATGGAACAATATATGGAATCTATTGAGAGGAAAACGCAAACAATTCTATCTTTTCTAACAATCTAACAAAACTACATTGTTAGAAATGACACACACAAAAGGCGACAGAAATGCCGCCTTTTGCTTTTTTCAGATTGAATCCATTTCCTTCAGTACGGGGAACTTTTCGCGGAAGGATTTGAGGCGTTTCAGGTCGAGGGTCTGGGTGAGGACGCTGGCCTCGTTGTCTTGGCAAACAGTCGCAAAGCCGAAGGGATCGACGACGCAAGAGCCGCCGCTGTACTCGCAATATGGGTCTTTGCCAATGCGGTTCACGCCCAACACATAGCATTGGTTCTCGATGGCACGAGCCGCAAGCAGCACCCTCCAAGCCTGCATCCGCACAGAAGGCCAGGAGGCCACGCAGATGAGGACTTCGTAGTCGTCGCGGTTCCGCAGCCAAATCGGGAAGCGCAGGTCGTAGCAAATGCTGAGGTGGAAGCGCAAGCCTCGCCACTCGACCGTCACATATTCGTTCCCGGGCGTGTAGTTCTTCGTTTCGCCACCATACGAGAAGAGGTGGTGCTTGTCATACCATTGAACATTGAACATTGTTCCGCCTGCGCCTGACCGAAGGGAAGAACATTGAACATTTTCTCTCGGTTTGACGAAGTAAAGTCTGTTCCTATAAGAGCCGTCCTGTGCTTTGACGGCGATGCTGCCCACAACTGCTGCATCCAACTTGTCTGCCATCCTTTGCATCCACTGTAGGGTTTCGCCGTTCTCAGGCTCAGCCACACCCATTGGTTCGGTAGTAACGCCCGTGCTCCACATCTCGGGAAGTACGTAAATGTCGCACTTCTCGGCAGCGAGCATCAAGCGCTCCGCCACCTCACGATTCGCCTTGGAGTTCTCCCAGACGATGTCCATCTGTACCAACGCAACCTTCATATCTTCGTCCTTTTGTGTGCAAAAGTACAAAATTTCTCTAAACTCTAAACCCTAAACTCTAAACTTTTTTATATCTTTGTACGCAATAACTCTAAATCTTATATATTATGGAATACAAAACTTCACTGCCCGAGAACGCTTTCCGCGAGTTGCATGAGGGCGAAGAGTACGAACCGTTGATGCCCGCAGAGGGCAGTCCGAGAGAAGTCAACCTGTGGTCGGTCTGCTGGGGCATCCTGATGGCTGTCATCTTCAGCGCAGCCGCCGCATACTTGGGACTGAAGGTCGGCCAGGTTTTCGAAGCAGCTATCCCCATCACTATCATTGCCGTGGGCGTCAGCAGCGCCACTCGAAGGAAGAACGCCCTGGGCGAGAATGTCATCATCCAGAGCATAGGAGCATGTAGCGGAGTTATAGTTGCCGGAGCCATCTTCACTTTGCCGGCACTCTACATCCTGCAGGCCAAGTACCCTGAAATGACGGTGAACTTCCTCGAAGTCTTCTTTGCAAGCCTGCTCGGAGGCATCCTCGGCATCCTTTTCCTCATTCCTTTCCGCAAATATTTCGTCAAGGAAATGCACGGCAAATATCCCTTCCCCGAGGCAACTGCAGGCACACAAGTGCTCGTGAGCGGTGAGAAAGGTGGTGCCCAAGCCAAGCCTCTGATGATTGCAGGCCTGTTGGGCGGACTCTACGACTTCGTTGTGGCAACCTTCGGACTGTGGCACGAGAACTTCACCAGCCGAGCTCTTCTGTGGGGCGACACCATTGCGGAGAAAGCCAAGCTTGTCCTGAAGTGCAACACCGGCGCTGCAATCCTGGGTATGGGCTACATCGTGGGACTCAAGTACGCCTTCATCATCTGCTGCGGCTCCGCGCTTGTGTGGTGGGTCATCGTGCCCTGCATCGCCCTCTTCTTCCCGTCGCTCGAGGTGCAAGAGGGTGTTACGGCAGCGCTTGCTTCGCCCGAAGTCATCTTCAAATACGCGAAGAGCATCGGCATTGGCGGCATCGCGATGGCCGGCATCATCGGCATCGTGAAGAGTTGGCGCATTATTGTTGAGGCCGTTTCGCTGGCCGGAAGAGAGCTCAAAGGCAAGAAGGACGTCGAACAAATCGAGGCTCCTCGCACGCAGAAGGACCTTCCGATGCGGTTCATCACCTTCGGCATCATCCTGGCTCTCGTGCTGACCTTCCTCTTCTTCCACTTCGACGTGATGGGCGGGAACTGGGTCTTCAGCATTGTTGCCATTCTTGTCGTGAGCGTCATCACTTTCCTCTTCACCACTGTGGCAGCAAACGCCATCGCCATCGTCGGCACAAATCCCGTCAGCGGCATGACTTTGATGACACTCATCGTGGCCTCCGTCATCATGGTAGCCGTAGGTTTGAGCGGCACGAGCGGTATGGTGGCAGCCCTCATCATGGGCGGCGTGGTCTGCACAGCCCTGAGCATGGCAGGCGGCTTCGTCACTGACTTGAAGATAGGCTATTGGCTCGGCAGCACACCTCGCAAGCAGGAGACATGGAAGTTCCTCGGCACGCTGGTCAGCGCAGCAACCGTAGCCGGCGTCATCATGATACTCAACAAGACCTATGGCTTCACCGACGGAACGCTCTCAGCACCCCAAGCCAACGCAATGGCTGCAGTGATTGAACCGCTGATGAGCGGCAACGGAGCACCCTGGCTGCTCTACGGCATCGGTGCCATCATTGCGCTCGTGCTGAATGCCTTCGGCGTGTCGGCCCTCGCCTTTGCCCTCGGCATGTTCATTCCCTTGGAGCTCAACCTGCCGCTGCTTGTTGGCGGCGCCATCAACTGGTTCGTCACAACTCGCAGCAGCGACCAAGCCCTCAACAATGCCCGAGGCGAAAAAGGCACTCTGCTTGCCAGCGGCTTCATCGCCGGCGGCGCTTTGATGGGCGTACTCAGCGCAGCTCTTAAATGGCAGAACGTCAGCTTCGACTACGCTGCATGGTGGCAGAACCCCTCGTCCGAACTGCTGAGCCTCGGCATGTACTGCATCCTTATTATATATATGGTACGTGCGTCTATGCGCGCGAAAGCATAAAGAAACAACCCGACAACGATTATGGCTTATACAGAGACTACAACGATTGGCTACGGCTCTCGCGTAGGCAATTCGTTCCGCAGCATAGGAACAGGCTTTTTGCTCTTCATAGCAGGCACCGCTCTGCTTTGGTGGAATGAAGGCCGAGTCGTGAAGACAGACAAGATGCTTTACGAAGCAGAAGAAGTCACAGTGGAACTGGAGACCATCGACCGCATAAATCCGGAGATGGACGGCAAGTTGGTCTATGCCACAGGCTTTGCCAACACCGAGGACTCGCTGGTGGATGCGCAGTTCGGCATCGGTGCGACGGCCATCAGACTGGCTCGCGACGTGGAATACTACCAGTGGGTGGAGCACTCGCAGGAGCAGCACAAGGACAAGCTGGGCGGCTCGGAGGAGATTGTCACCACATATACTTATACGAAAGAGTGGACCTCCGAACCTGTGCAATCGTCCCGCTTCCACGATCCTGCCTACCAGCAGAAGAACTTTGTCCTCACCACAGCCGACTCCGAGAGCTGGCAGGCAGAGAAAGTCACCTTTGGTGCTTTCCTCCTGAATGAGCACCAGATTTGCAGCATAAGAGGCGACGAGCCCGTGAGCCTCAGCCTGGATTCGTTGACGCTGGACGGTTGGAACAAGGAGGTGCGACAGGTGCTCGGCCGTCATGGCGGCAATGGTGTTGATGCGGCACAGCTTGTCCACGTCAACAACAATCAGCTCTACTACGGCATCAGCCCAAGCGGTCCGGCTGTGGGCGACGTTCGCATCACCTGGACAAAAGTCTTGCCCGCCAAAGTCACCATTATTGCCAAGCAGAAGGACAACACCTTCACCAGCTTCAAGGCCAAGAACGGCAAGACCTTCTCCACCCTTGTGATGGGAACGCGCGATGCTGCAGAGATCTATGAAGGCGCCCACAGGTCGAACCACATGCTGATGTGGATACTCCGCTTTGTAGGTTTATTGCTGGTCATCATAGGCCTGAAGGGAATCTTCGCCATCCTGGAAACGCTGCTGAAGGTCGTTCCCTTCGTTGCCAACATCATAGGCTGGGGCGTAGGACTGGTATGTACTGTAGTCGGCTTGGTGTGGTCGCTCATCATCATCGGCTTGGCGTGGCTGTTCTACAGGCCGCTCATCGGCATCGCCATCCTTGCCGTCGCCGCTCTGCTCATCTGGTTCTTTGCCTTCAAGGGAAAGGAAAAACTGAAGCAGATGACGGCCCAAAATAGGGGACAAAACCAGCAAAACTACATATAATATCCAGAGGTAAGAATAAAAAAAGTGTGCTTAGTGCATTGTAATTCAAAAGAAAGTTGTACCTTTGCGCCGCCGTTACGAGTTAGCGGCACATTTCAAACCTATTAAAAGTTCTAATTTAAATTATGGCAACAAAAATCAGATTGCAGCGTCACGGCCGTAAAGGCTATGCTTTCTACAGCATCGTGATCGCTGATGTAAGAGCACCGCGTGACGGTAAGTTTACAGAGAAGATTGGTACGTACAACCCGAACACCAATCCTGCCACTGTAGATTTGAAATTCGATCGTGCCCTGTACTGGGTAGAGTGTGGCGCACAGCCCACCGACACGGTTCGCAACATCCTGTCCGGCGAAGGTGTTTATCTCATGAAACACCTGCGTGGTGGTGTTAAGAAGGGCGCTTTTGACGAAGCAGCATGCCAGGCAAAGTTTGACGCTTGGAAGGCTGACAAGCAGAAGGGCTTGAGTCAGGTGACGGCTAAGAACGAGGCCGACAAGAAGGCAGCTGCTGCTGCTAAGCTTGAGGCTGAGAAGAAAGCCAACGCAGAGATCGCTAAGAAGGTAGCAGACAAGAAGGCTGCTGAAGCTGTCGCAAAGGCAGAAGCAGAGGCTGAAGCTAAGGCTGAGGAAGCAGCAGAAGAAGCTGCAGCCGCTCCCGAAGCAGAAGCAGAAGCTGCACCAGCCGCTGAGGAACAGGCAACTGAAACTCCCGCAGAGGCTTAAAATCAATCACAAACCATTATTTCAATTAGACTTTTTCCAACCAACCAAAACGAGGGGCGTTGCCGTGAGGCAATGCCCCTCAATATTTTAGGAAGCAAAATACTGTTGGCACAAAGGAAGTTCCCCCCATGCCTGGACAGTATAAAAAACAGTTTTGGGCGGGCGCTCGCACAGATAAGGTCGAGCGCTCCAAGATGTTGGGGCGGCCGCCCCAACATATGAGGGCGGGCGGATTGGAACGGAATCCACAGCACGTCCTACCCTTTTACTCTGCACATCCCTCCTTTCTTCACAGCACCATTCACCTGTTTTCACAGCAGCTTCAACGCCTGGTGACTCAACTCCTCATTTAAAACCTCTATAGGGCGCCAGATGGTGCTTCAATGTTGTATGCGTTCAGGACTTCGATGACGCGCTGCACTTCGGCTTCTGTCATTACGGGCGACATCGGGAGCGATAGGATTTCATGGTGGATACGCTCGCTGATGGGGAACGAGAGGTTGTTCCATTCGCTGTAGGCCTGCTGCCGATGTGGAGGGATAGGATAGTGCACCATCGTCTCGATGCCTGCCCGCGAAAGGTATTCGCGCAGATGGTCGCGCTCGGGAGTTCGTATGGGATAGATGTGCCAGACGTTCTCTCCTGCTTCGGAAGGCATCTGTGGCAGCGTGATAAGCGGGTTCCTGATGCCTTCGCTATAAGCCAGCGCAACCTTTCGGCGTGCCTCGTTATCGGCATCCAAACGCTTCAGTTTCAGACACAACACGGCTGCCTGAATCTCGTCCATACGGCTGTTCAGGCCTTTCATCTCGTTGAGGTATTTCTCTTTGCTGCCATAGTTCGACATGGCTCGCACGTAGTCGGCCAGTGCCACATCATCCGTCGTAATACAGCCCGCGTCGCCAAGAGCACCGATGTTCTTGCCGGGATAGAAACTGAAACCGGCAGCATCGCCAAGATGACCGGCTCGTACACCTTTGTAAACCGCACCCTGAGCCTGTGCCACATCCTCGATGACCTTCAGGTTATGTCGCTTAGCCACCTCCAAGATGGGCTGCATATCGCACACGCGACCATAGAGATGAACCACCATGATGGCCTTGGTCCGCTCAGTGATGAGGGGCTCTATGCCGTCGGGATTGATGAGGTAATCCTCCATGCGAGGCTCGCAAAGCACGGGTTGCAGGCAGGCTCGGCTCACGGCTAAGATGCTGGCAATGTAGGTGTTAGAGGGAACAATCACTTCGTCATCGTCGGCCCAGCCAAGCATCCGCTTGTAGGCGGTCAGGATCATCGTCAAGGCATCCAGGCAATTTCCCGTCGGCACACAATACTTGCTGCCACAGAACTCTGCAAACGCCTTGCTGAAACGCTTGTTCTCTTCGCCCAGCAGATACCATCCGCCCTGCACCACACGCGATACTTCCTTTGTCAGTTCCGGCTCGAAGGAGTTGCTAACGCGCTGAAGGTCGAGGTAGGGAACATGCGCAGGAGCCTTGTCGCTGCCGTTCACCCCTCCATTTGATGGGACGGGGGAGGCTTCGTCATTGGAGAAGGCTGGAATGAGGCAGTTTATCTCGTAGGTATCGTAGCAGACGGCTCTGCCTCCGAAGCCTTCCTTCTGATGGATAAGTCCCTCGTTCAGGTAGCGACCGTCGTTCTCGTTGGACGTTCCAAGGTCAAGATAGTCGTACTGCTTGTAGCGTTCATTGATGAGATGTCGGAACAAGAGGTCGAGCGCACCATGTGCCCTACCCTCTTCTCCGCTGGCGATATACTGCACATGTGCCACCTTGCGGCATTCGAAGATAACCACTCCGGCCACGATGCGCTTCTCATGCCTCACGATGTAGAGACGGATGTTCTTGGGGAACTGACTCATCAAGAGCTGCATCTCCTGCAAAGTATGCGTGGGTCGGGCATTGTGATACTTCTCCAAGACCTCTTCCAAAAGCGCCCAATACTCCTGCAGCGTCTGCGTGTCGCCTTCCGTCATGCGATCTATGTAGAAGCCATTATCCACCGCCTTGCGTGCCTGACGTATGCGAAGCGTGGACATCTTCATCGGGTTCTGCATCGAGACACAAGTACTCACGAGTCGTCTGGTCAGTCTGGCTCCAGCACGGAACAGTGCATAAAGGTCTTCGCCAGAAGGGACACTACTATATATATAAGGTATAGGCTTATAGACGATGCGCTCTGCCTGCATCATATCGCGGTAGTACTGCACGATAGCCTGCATCATGTCCAGCACCTCCTTCTGCGTCACCTCGGGCAAGACAACCAGCCCGCCGTAGGTCAGCCCCTGATGGGAATAGACCGTACGCTGCTCCTTGTCCCAATTCGCAGGAAAGACCGCCACAAGATCCTTCGTGGTAAGGCTCTTCTCCTTGAACTCCTCATCAGGCGAAATGCCAGCATAGATGAGCAGAGAACAATCGAAGAAGCGGTCGGAATGGTAGTCCATGAAGTTGCGCTTGAGTAGGAATGTGCCGTTCTTCGACATCTCGACAAACGCATCCCACGTCTCCTTCCGGTTTATAGAATAAGGTATAATCGTCATATCATCTGTTTTTTGACAACATGCAACAAAGCGTCAACTATCGATTGTCGGTTGTCTGTTGTCCGTTGTCAGCTTCATAAATTCCTCATAGTCGTGAATGTAGTCCTCAGCACGGTACTCCTCCGAAGCAAGACTGATGCAAGCCGCATCTTTCGTGAAGTTCATCAGCCTGCACCACACCAAAGGCGGTATGAAGACACCTTGGCTGGGGTCGTCCATATGCAGGAGCGTCTGCCTCTCACCATCGTCTATTTCAATGTCGAAACTGCCTCCGATGGGAAACAACACCATCTGGCAAGACCGGTGAGCATGGTCGCCTCGCATGCCCTCTCCCTTAATGTCGTACGTCCAAAAGACACGCTTGATGGGAAACGGAATGTGATGTTCCGCCTCTCCGAAAGCCAAACTTCCGCGTTCGTCAGAGATGTTAGGAAGTTGCACAAAGAAGCAACCTTTCGGCAGCAAAGTTGAAGAATTATGACTCATTCTCTATGATTTTCTGCACAAAGTTACAAAAAAATCCTTAAATGCTTGCTCAGTTCATAAAAAAACTCTACCTTTGCATCCGCAACAAGAGAAAGAAGGCGGTTTTTAGCACTAATTCTGACTCTTAATTACTGGAAGGAAGTTTGGGTGAGTGGCTGAAACCACCAGTTTGCTAAACTGACGTGCGGGTTACCGTACCGGGGGTTCGAATCCCCCAGCTTCCGCAAAAACAAAATGATGGCGCTTTCGTCTAGCGGCTAGGACACATGCCTCTCACGCATGGAACACGGGTTCGATTCCCGTAGGCGCTACAAAAGGACTTCGCAACGCGAGGCCCTTTTTTATTGTCCTCACGTCAACACACCAGACTCGACGTGTGAAGTTGCAAAACTCGACACGTTAAGTTCGCCAACTCGACACGTTAACCTGACTGATTACCTATAATAAACAAATAAAGCACCTGCAAAATCTTTGCAAGTGCTTCTTGTCTCTTGTGGACCAGCTAGGGCTTGAACCTAGGACCTCCAGATTATGAGTCATATTTACGGATTTTGCATGAAATGCCATGTTAGTGCAATAGCCTGTAAATAAAAGGATTATTTCTTTTGGCATTTGCA
>ONSR01000027.1 GCA_900320565.1 uncultured Prevotellaceae bacterium | reverse complement strand
GCCTATGATAGGGAGCATGAGCAGGTCGGAGCGCCACTTGGTAGCCGCTTCCTGATATTCCTGCAGAGTAAAGTTAAGTTTTCCAGCCATAATAGAAATTGAAAATTGATGATTGAAAATTGAAAGTTAGTGATTACGGCACGAGATTGTAAAGCTCAGTGGCACGCTGACGCGTAGCGAAGAAGTCCTCGACAGCAGAGTACTTGTCTTGAGGATTATCCTTCTTTTCTGTCTCTACCACCTGAGAGGTAGAAGCACCAGGCGCTTTTTTGAACACCTCCAGTTCCGCTGTTGCTCCAAAGCCTGTGCCTGAGCATCTGCTGCAGGCTGCTCCTGCTGCGTCTGTACTTGTGTACCTGCTGCAGGCTGCTGTACTGAAGCCTGAGGAGCCGGCTGCTGAGTCTGCACCTGCTCCTGCTGTTGAGTAGTGTTAGCTTGTTCCATTTTAGATAATGTATTAGAGTTAGAGAAAAGGTTAGTAAGAGCTTCGATAAAACGCGCGAAGATGTTGGAAGGCTGCTGCCCAGAATAGCAGGAAGGGACTGGAATACCCGAAGAAGCCATGTCAGCGGCAACAGAGTCCGTAATGACAGGAGCTGCATCTTCTTCGTAATCGGTAATCTCATCGACAAAGCCCCATTCAAGTGCTTCCTTAGCAGTCAGCCATCCACCTTTCTTCATCAGTGCGAGAAGGTCCTCAGGGGACTTCTGACACTTAGAGGCGTACATCTGCGCGACATTCGCATCCATCTTCTCCAGATCGGACTTCATCTGCTTAGCCTCCTTGATGATGTCCCCTAGCTTGTCGCTGTTCGCCGAAGCCCAGCGGAAGAACTCCACTGAGCACTTATGAACAAGGTACATAGCGGAAGCATCAATAGATACATGCTTAGCACCGAGCGAAACGATGGTAGCAGCCGAAGCATTCATGCCCACGAAGTGAACATGCACATTCCCGTGTTCACGGAAAGCAGCCACAATGGAGAGTGCAGTGGCCAGTGACCCTCCGAGAGAGTCAATGAGCACATGCACCTCCGTATCCGGATTCTTGGAGAGCACGTAATCGACGTAGTCCCTGTCGAAGTCATAGCCTCCGACATACCCTTTCAGGTGAAGATGATATTTAGAATGAGCCATAAAAAAGAGTATCTAAGCATTTGTCGGTGCAAAGATACTCTTGTATAATAGAATAGTAAAAGACGCTATTCTGACAATTTGCGAAAACGCTCTTGTAGAATCTTGATTCTTTCTATAAGCTTGTCGAACGGAAGTGAATCCCCGAACACCATTGCCTTTCTCATGGCATCATAGTCTTGCTTCCATTCCTCGACAAATGGAACAGGAGGTACTAATGTGATACGTCCCCGGATATCTGGCGCATAATCGACATCCTTCATGCTAGTGAACACCTGACGATGGTGGCTAATGGCATTCCACAGTTCATCGTTTGAAATAGCAGACACGGCAAAAGGCTCATCCATCATTCTTTCCAAGTCATACAAATGTCTTGACTTCCTGTTGGCCAGATAGCCAGCATTTGTAGAAAACAACTCATGTAAGAGGAATGCTTTTTCAAGGAAAGTCTTTTCTATGACAGCAGTTGTGATGTGCGGATTAGTCACTGCGGTATCCACATCCGGCAAGCATTCCGACACAATGCTTTTAACCTCAGTTGAGACAGTCGGTTCAATCAGAGAGCGGGCACCGATTTCCAGCATCACCCTAGGCCGGACATAATCCAATGTGTCAGTAAACAGGCTTTGGTATTCGATGTGGATTTTCCGAGGTTCGGGGTAGGTGTTATCGCCTTCTCCGTCCGGTTCAGCTTCAATATGCAGATTATTCAGTCCGTAATTGCAAAGAGCATTCGCCAGGTCATTACAGAATGTATCGCGCACGAAAGTAGATGAAGCCTTGCGCAGTTTCTTCAGCTGCTTCTTTGTCAAATCTCCTTCCATTCTGAACTGAGAGCGGTCAATGGCAAGGTCGATATCCTCTGAGAACCGCTGTATTTTGCCATACACCTTGCTAAGTGAAGTGCCGCCCTTGAAAACCAGTTTGTCTGCACAGGGGAGTGTAAACACAACCTGCAGGATAGTAGTGACCCACAAGTCTTTCTCTACTGCTTGTGGAGGTATATGTTTGATGCCAGCCACATTCTGCAATGCCGCAATCTTTTCATCGTGGCTTAAATCTTTCCAAAGTATCATATCTATTTGTCTTTCAACAATTTTTTGATTAGTGTTTTCATCCACATCGGCATCAAGTTGATGTCCTCATTGATGGAATGGGTAGCAGTGTAATCAGTCAGGAATTTCCTCAGGATTTTTTCCTGCTCCTCTGTCAAGTGGTCCTTACCGATGCTTTTCAAGGCAAGGCAAAGAGTCGCCATCGTCTTGTCCTTGAAAGCAAAGTAGCGGGGAACGGCCCTATTGAACTCAAATGAAGTATTCCCGATGTTCAGTTTTCTTGCCGAGCCAGTAGTCAGGAACACCATTTTCATCGGAACTTGAGTAGAAAGTCCGAAGTAGTTCTCTGCAGCTTTACCGGACATCAGGATCTGTGCATGGTCTCTTTTTGCAACGGCGGCAGCAATATCAGCAGGTGAAGGATACACAGGTCCAAAGCGAGTAAAGTCCGTTTTCAGATATACCCCATTAGCTATGCGTATAAGCTTCCCCCTCTTGACATAATCCGATAGTAAATCACTCACATATCGAGCGTCAAATTGAGGGAAATCCGAAGTAAACAACAACGATTTTTTTCTTGTACGCCTAATAATTTCGTCAACGGACTTGTTTATTGATGTTTGTGGCATGTCAAAGGCATAAAATTATTTACCAAACTTTTGCAAAATTAAGTAAAAAACTTGGAACTGCCAAAACAAAATAAAAGAAAGTTCTATAATAGTGTTATCTTTTCATGTAAATGTATCAAATCGCACAACTATTTGACAAAACCGAGACGAATAATTAGCCAAAATTTGACAAAACCGAGAGTAAAGAGTCCTAAATTAGGCAGGGAACGAGAGACTTCCTGCGTGTGAATGTCACCTTTACGGTATTCACATGCACCTCCTTGTCAATCGTGTGAGTGATTTCCATGATAGGGTAAGGCGCTTCCTTTGTCCCGATGATATAGGACTGCCCACCAGCATCCGTGACCACGAATGCCAGAGCAGGGTAGTGGCTCAAATCGTATGTAGTGGTGAACTGCAGCACCGTTTTCTCCGAATAGCCGCCATCCACATATTCCTGCTCAGCTTCACATGACGCATTCCCATATTGCTCAATGGCAGAGGGGAGTGGGAATATGGCAACAGGCAGTCCGGCCCGATGCTTCTCAGTGATGTTGGGTATGAGCGAAGCACAAGGCACAAAATAGATGGCTGTTATGTTAGGTAGGGACTGCTTCATAAGTGGACAAAAAGGGAATGATGTAGTGAAAAAAAAGCTATATTTCTATGTCTTTTGAAGATTTATGGTCAGTCAGACGATTATTCTTGCAATATGTAGCCCTACAACGCTGGAGAATCTTGGCGATGGTATTCCAGTTTTTATCATCCACCTCGATGCCATGTTTCTCCATCCAGTCAGAGATGACGATGTCCGTCCTCTTGACCACATTTCCGACAGTATGCAGATCCGTCCACAGTGCCACCTTGAAGCGATTGCGTATGCACTGGTGCAGCGCCATCTCCCCGCGAGGCGGCAAGTAGTTATAAGTACGCGTATCTCTCAGTCGGAATCTAGGCAGCAGTATTTCCACCTGCCCAGGCAGTGCTTTAATTTGCGGCCTATACTGAGGGTCACGCGGTTGTTTTTGGAGGAACATCTGCAGGATAGCAGCTTCAGCCGAAGCTCTCTTGACGGGAATAGGGCTAGTACCGCCCATCTCATGTTTCAACCATTGGGCCAGATACGGCTCCAGTGTAATAAAAATAGTGTTATCCATAGTATCAGCAATTTTCAAATGATTTGCAAAGGTACTGATAATCGATAGTATCTCAACTATATATTAAACTTTTTCTGAAAAAAAGATTTTTAACTCGTGTACACCTGTTTTCGCTTCCAACATTTACAACACGTTCGACGATGTGCTAATTTATTGATATAAAATAAGATATAAATGTTGCATGTGTTGCCAGTGTTGTAAAATGCCCGATTATGTTGCCGAGAAAAGCGAAAAATCGGCCATGTTGTCAGATGTTGTCAGATGTTTCCGAGAGGAAGCCTTTTAACTTATTATAAAATAAGATGTTGTATAAGTTGTAAATGTTGTAAGTAAAAAATGAGCTATCAAAATCAAATCGCTTTTTTCGGACAAAAAATAACCCCGATTACGTGCCTCGCAGCAAATAATCGGGGTTTGCAGAAGGTTCTGCACCGAAAGAAAGAGAAGAATGTCTATAAGTCTAATGTCTGTTGTTTAGGATGAGCAGCATCATAATCTTCCTTATGAGCAGTGTCTCCATCATCATCGGATGCCAGTTCCAGGTTGATGCCATAGTCCTCTTCCAGAATACCGTAGTCAAAGCAATAGGCTTGGAATACCTTGCTCTCGGGAACGCCATCACCGCCACTCATGAACTTCTGAACTCCACCATGAAACACCTTGAAGCGTACCCCTTTCTTATATCCCAGATAAGCCCTGGAGTTAAGGAGATAGTATTCAAGAGAACTTTCCGAAAGGATATTATCGCCCACAGCTTTCCCGTTTTTCTTGTAAAGCATGAACAATCGGGACTTTTGGACATAGAGAACAGGATGTGCTTCCTGCCATTCATGTTTGTATTTGTCCGTATTGAGGCGGTGCAGATACTCGACACGGTAATCACCCCCGTCAACGAGCAAGTTCTCACCGACGAGGTACATAACCACCTTCCAGAAGTTGGAAAGCTCATTGTTCTGCTTACAATGGGAGTTTTGAAAGCGTATGCCTTCGACACAGATATTGAACATCTCCTTATAGGAAAGTGAAGTGTCAATAGCACTCTCCAGACACCTGAACACAGTCAGCGGCGACACCCAGTTCATCATGATACGATCCTCGATATCTTTGCCCTTTTCCTTCAGGCTCTCGCTGACCTCCATCATTGTCTGATGATAGAGATTACGGAAAGAGCCTTCCACCTTCTTTCTGTGACTGAGTATCTCCAGTGTCAGATGCGTCAAGCCCTGCTTTCTGATTTGATTAAGCGTAAGGAAGTTTGCCCTTTCCTCTTCAGAGAACGAAGAATTCTTGAACGAGAGGAAGATGATACGCGAGAAGAGCGCATTGTCGGCAGTCGGCATCTCCTGTCCGGAGAGAATGACGCCAGAATCGACAGAAGTCACCTCGCTCTTCTTATCCAGATCCATGTTCTTGCGTGTACGTCCCGTGCCGTCCCAGAGTCCTTTCAAGAACTCAATCTTGCTAGGCTCCATTTCATTCTTGTACTCATCAAGATGAACCAGCGCATTTGACACAGCGGCCACCGTATCGCAAAGAGCAGGCTTGGTAGAGTTATGTATATTGGGCGGCACGTTATCAATGATGAAGAATGACATCAGCGTATGTCCCAGCTCGGACTTACCAGAGCCTTTCGGTCCGAAGAGATTCAGGATAGGGAAGGAGCGTGTCACCCTTGTCACGATGTCCCTGTTAAGCGTAGCCAATAGGAACAGGAAGCCCATACGTCCATTGTTCCCGAAGACTCGGAAAAGATGATTCGTAAGCTCTTTGAGTGAAATGGTAGAAAGTCCCAGATGTACGAAACGCCGTTCAAACTGGAAAAGCTTCTTGTCCTTACTGTAGATAGAAGAGTTTGCAGGCAGATAGTAATTGCCTTCAGGCAGTCTGACGATACCCACATCATCTGTTTTGAGGAATTTCCCATCATGGAATATACCATTGCCAAAGGCAAAGAACCCCTCGCTTTGCCATCCCAGCTGTACAATCTCCTCAGCCGAATCCGTGACCTCATAAAGCAGTTCCTTCAGCTTTTGCAATTCACGATTCGTCGCTTTCCAGATGAAATTACCCAAGCCTTCGACTTTCACCATGAACCTTTGCAGAGAGCACAAATCCTCCTGCTTCAGTTCCAGCAGTTCCTGCTGTCCCCGTTCATTTTTCAGCAAATAGATACGCTTAGGATTCACGCTGTCTCTGATATGATAAAGCGGCGTCATGATGAAATTACTCCATACATACACCCCACCTTTATCAGAGATAGAGTAATAGTGTTTGTCTTTCTCGATGTTGAAGCCATACTTTTTGAAAAGGTCAGAATCCTTTTCAGCCTTAGCCTTCGCTTCAGCTTCCGCCTGCTCATTACGCTGTGCATCCAGAGCCTTCTGCCAAGTGCGCTTCCCGGGAACATATTTTGTCAGTTTCGAGATATACCTGTCAACAGTTGTTTCATCAGATAGGGTAGTCATGAGCGAAGCAAGCCTGTTAATAATCTTGCTTTCCTGCTCTGCAGTCATGCCCTTCTCGAATAGGAGTTCGGCCAGCCAAAGAATAAAATCTGTTTCTTTAAGTTTATCAAACTTTGCCTTGTCTTTACAGTACGAGTCAGGATCCTTTTTCTTTTTTCCGATGGGTATCTGCTTCACAGAGACTGTAAAGCCATACTTCATGGCCGCTTCGCCAGACTCCATCACCGCCTTGATGCCAGGTCCGTACTTCTCGTTAGGCTTGGGTGGGTCCGCATCAGGCACGAAGCAGATGTGTGAAGCCTTCTTCTTGATGATGGCACAATGTTCCTCCGTCCAGGCAGTGCCTAAAGGTGCCAAAGTGTTAGGAACACCGATGAGATGCAGCCTTATACAGTCAGAAGCACCTTCCACGATGTGACAGATGCCAGTCCGAAAGATTGCTCCCCATGCCGTATCAGAACCAAAGAATGAACTCTTTTTGTCATATATGATGCTTTCTTTGCTGTTCATATACTTTGGCGGTTCCTTCTCCTTGTCTTTATACTTGTCTTTGGGGATTTGTAGAAGGCGAGCTGTGAATCCGATAATGTGCTGGTTCCTGTCGCGGATAGGAATGACAACACGTTCATTGAAGAAGTCATACCCACCTTTGTTCTTCAGTCCCAGCTGCTCGACGATTTCATTTGATATGCCAAGCTTATCAATCAGGCGTGCGTCAGGCGGACAATAACCAATGAGATGTTTTTTGCAGTATTCGTCATTCCATCGTCCGAAGGCATATTTGGAAGCTTCTACGTTATTAAGAAGCAGCTCATGATAGTATTTCGCCAGGATGTCATTGGCTATGTACATTGCCTCCTTCTGTTTCCGTACCATTTCATCCTGTGCAGAAGGCTCGGACTCTTCGATATCGATGTTGTATTTCTCAGCCAGTTTCTTCACAGCTTCGGGGAATGAGCAGCCATCATGTTTTATAACGAAGCTGATGCTGTTTCCATGTTCATGACATCCGAAGCAGTGGTACGTATCAGTCTCAGGCGAAACGCAAAAAGAGCCAGTTTTCTCTTGATGGAAAGGGCAGCACGCAAAGAGGTATCTTCCTTTCTGTTTTAGTTGAATGCTATAGTCCCTGACAACATCCACGATGTTGCAGGCATCCAGAACCCTATCGATGTCAGATTGTTTAATCATTATCGTTCAAGATTTCCTCATCAGGTAGGCAGGTGTAGAACAGTGTACCCTTGTTCACGAGCCATGCCACGATATGATAGTCAATAAGTTCGTACTCGAAAGTGATTTGGGTCAGATTACCCACACACTCACCGACGATGATATTCACAGGCAGGGCGTGTTCCTGATTGAGCTCAACTATTTTGGCAGCGATTTTCGGCTGCACATAATACTCTTTCTTTTCCATGCTATTCCTCTTTACCTCCCCGAATGATTTTATGCCTAATCTTCACGACAGCGAAGTTAAGTTCAATCTCTGTCTCGATGGCTTTTGTGGAAAGATTCTGCCCAATTATTTCCCCCATGAGTTCGCCCGATTTCTTTAGAAGTTCTTTCTGCAATGCTTGGCCATCAGGAGCGTGTTCCACTTTTTCCATCGTTCTTGCCATCACTCGCACCTGTGTAAATGTATTGATGATGGCGATAGTAGTATTCACTGCATTCTTTGATTTCAGGATAGTAGCCAGCATATATAAGCCACGTTCCGTGAAAGCTTTGTAGTTGTACTTTGAGTGTTTACCATAGTGCATTTCTTGTTTGGTCGAAATTTTCGACCTTACAGATGAAGACTCTTCGTCGGTCAATTCCAGTACATATCCATCAGGGAACTTTTCAATGTTATTTCTGACAGCTTCATTCACTCTTTTTGTCTCAACCCCATAAAGAGCTGCGACATCCCTGTCGAGCAGCACCTCTTGCCCCCTCACGATAATAACTTTCTTCTCCACATCAGTAGTGTTAATAATTTCGTTTGCCATTATGATAAGATTAGATGTTAAAAAATTGCCTCTGCATGCGTTCTTCGCAGAGGGCAGGCAGAGGACTTTACGCATTTAGAGTTCTTTGTGAGAGAACTTAATCATAAAGCGCGTAGCCATTCAACAATTTCGCTTTTAAGCAGGAGCCATGACTTACGTTCTTTGTGACATGGAATCTGTTTGCGCTGACACATTTTCTTTACGGCCTCTCTGGTTTTGCCGAGAAATTCGGCAGCATCATCCAATGTCATAACAGTGTCATTACAATTTACGATTCTTTGTGCGAGGGTAGTGTTTGTCCCTTTTGCTTTAATTTGTACCATACTTGCCTTTCTTTAAGTTTTAATCTTTTCGCATTTAATACTAAACGATTTCTCTTCCCAGTTGCGCTTGGTTGTCAGCTTAACACCTCTATCTCTTCCCAGCCCTTGATTGAATCTGCTGACGAGAGTAGATAATGTGTCAATCTCTTCATAATTTCTGACGAAACCCTTTTTTTCGCCGCCTGGACGGATTGAACGAATCCATTCCGTCTTCTTCTCAATGAAAGTTTTTTCTTCCATAATACATGTGTGTTTAATTGGTAATTACCACCTACCTACAGGGGTGGATTCATTACAAATTAAATGCAGTATTACAAATGTCGCTTTTACATGCATTAATACACCTGTTTTCCTTTTGGAAAATGCACCTTGAACTGCCATTCCCATACAATTCATGTTGCTTGAAGAAGGAAATCTATACATATTATATAATTTTAGTTCTTTTCCCTGAAAATGTTTGTTTGTTTGCTTATTATTTAGTACCTTTGCAGTGTAATTAAGAGGTCTGTTATAGCAATCGAACACCAGCATTTGTGATACTAAATTTCACGAATTTGGTGCAAAGTTACGAGAGTTTCAAAGTCACTGCAAGAAATTTCGGGACTGAAACGGCAAACAAACAAACCAAAAAATCTTAATTGCTCCCGTGTAGAGATATGGGAATATCAAAAAAACAAATTAAATAATAATAATAATCAACGCCTCTCTAAAGGCAAAACTCTGAAAATTGTCGTTGGATAAAATCCGCAACTGAAAAATGGTAGAAAAAGAGTATGTGTACACAAAATCAAAATCGGTATACACATCTCTTCCTAACTATCTTATAATCAAATAGTGGTTCGAATCCGACAAGAGGCTCAAGCGCGAAAAGCGTTAAACAGAGAGTCCATTAGTGGGCTCTCTTTTTTTTGTCAATGTTCCTAAATGATTTATTTATTGTAAAATGTGTCTCTTCGTGGATAATTTTTTTGTTCTTCCTGACTGTTTGTTCGCTTATTTTACTACCTTTGCAAGAAATTGACATAAGTAAAAGCGCACAAAATGATGTTTCCCGCATATTATCTTTCGATTGACCTCGGAGCCACGAGTGGCCGTACGATAATTGCCAAATACGACGGCGAACGGGTCGAGATGAGCGAACTGACGCGCTTCGAAACCAAGCAGATTCATCGCGACGGACACGTTTTCTGGAACCTCCCTCAACTTCGTGACGAAATCCTTTTCGCTCTGCAAAGGGTTAAGGAACAAGGGATTACGCTCACAAGCATTGGCATAGATACTTGGGGCTGCGATGTGGCTTTCTTCGATAAGAACGGCGAGCTGATAGGTTTGCCGTACTGTTATCGCGACCCTCATACGGATGGGGCGATGGAGCGCTATTTTGCGGAATGCATGCCTCAACAGGAACTTTACGAACGAACTGGCATCCAGTTCATGCCTTTCAATACTTTGTTCCAGCTCGACACGATTCGTCGCGAGAACAAAGACGCGTTTGCTGGGGCAGATAAGGTGCTCTTCATGCCCGATGCCCTTGTCTATATGCTTACGGGTGAAGCGGTTATGGAGCAGACGATTGCTTCCACCTCGCAAATGCTCAATCCCCAAACGGGCGACCTCGATACGAAGATTCTGGCCTCGATTGAAATGAAAAGAGAGCGTTTCGGACGCCTCGTTAAGCCAGGCGAAAGGGTAGGGGTGTTGAGCCGTAAGGTTCAGGAAATGACTGGATTAGGTCCTGTTCCTGTGGTTGCTGTGGGAAGCCACGATACGGCTTCAGCTGTGGCTTCCATTCCGGCTGAGGACGGCAATTACGCTTACCTGAGTTGTGGCACTTGGAGCCTGCTTGGCATCGAGAGTCCGGCGCCCATCATCAACGAAGCGAGCTTCCGTCATAACTTCACGAACGAGGGCGGGCTGGACGGTACGATACGTTTCCTCAAGAACATTACCGGGCTTTGGCTTCTGGAGGGATGCAGGAAAGAGTGGACGGAAGGGCAGGTTCCGACGGATGTGAACGCGTTGAATGCGCTGTGCCTCCAGTCCTCGCTCGATAGTCTCATCAATCCCGACGACCCGCGCTTCGCCCATCCCGATTCGATGACGGCTGCCATTCGCGATTATCTGGCTGAAACCGGTCAGGAACTTCCGCAAAAGCCAGCCGATTATGTGCGCGTCATTTTCCGTAGCCTCGCCCATCGTTATGTCGAAGTTGTCAACATCCTTCGAGACATCTCTCCTGTTGATATTCAGCGACTTCACGTGATTGGTGGGGGCAGCAAGAACAACTTCCTGATGCAGTTCGCTGCCGACGCCCTTCAGATTCCCGTGATTGCCGGTCCGAAAGAGGGAACTGCGCTGGGCAATGCCTTAGTGCAAATCCGTGCTGCAGGCTTGGTTGGTTCGCTTCAGGAGATGCGGGCCATCGTCAGGAAAAGCATTGAAATTAAGGAATATAAATAATGTAATATATGAAAGAAGAACAGATTCTTAAGTCCTACGAGATTGCTAAAGAGCGCTATGCGGCTGTCGGCGTCGATACCGACCTTGCCGTCGCTCAGTTGGAGAAAACGCCTATCAGCCTGCATTGCTGGCAAACGGACGACGTGGTGGGCTTCGAACGGAATGAAGCCTTGAGTGGTGGAATCCAGACGACTGGTAACTATCCTGGTCGTGCCCGCAACATCGATGAGGTCCGTGCCGATGTGGCTTTTGCGAAGAGCCTGCTCGCTGGAAATCACCGACTTAACCTCCACGAGATTTATGGCGACTTTGGTGGCCAGTTTGTCGATAGGGACGAGGTTGAGACGAAGCATTTCGACAGTTGGATAGAGTGGGCGAGGGAACAAGGTCTCAAGCTCGACTTCAACAGCACAAGCTTTTCGCATCCCAAGAGCGGCAACCTGACGCTCAGCAATCCCGACCCCGCGATTCGTGAGTTCTGGATTGAACACACCAAACGTTGCCGTCGTATTGCCGATTATATGGGCAGCAAGCAAGGCGACCCCTCCATCATGAACATCTGGGTTCACGACGGTTCGAAGGACCTTACGGTCGAGCGGAAACGTTATCGCGAAATCTTTGCCGAGAGCCTTGACGAGATTCTGAAGGAAGACTTGCCAAACATGAAGACCTGCCTCGAAGCGAAGCTCTTCGGCATCGGACTGGAATCCTATACCGTTGGTTCTCATGACTTTGTGGCCGGCTACTGCGCTACGAGGAAACTGATGTACACGCTCGATACGGGACACTATGAGCAGACGGAAAACGTGAGCGACATGGTGGCTTCGTTGCTCCTGTTCGTGCCCGAACTGATGCTCCACGTGTCTCGTCCCGTTCGTTGGGATAGCGACCACGTTACCATCATGAACGACCAGACGCTCGACCTCTTCAAGGAAATCGTCCGTGCCGACGCTTTGAATCGCGCCCATATCGGTCTTGACTACTTTGATGCCAGCATCAATCGTATCGGAGCGTATGTCGTTGGAACCAGAGCAACGCAGAAATGCGTGCTGCAAGCCCTTTTGGAGCCGCTTGCCATGTTGCGCGAATACGAGGATAAGGAGCAGAATTTCGAGCGCCTCGCTCTCTTGGAAGAGGCGAAGAGCCTTCCCTTCGGAGCCGTCTTCGATTACTTCAATCTGAAGAACAATGTGCCTGTTGGCGAGGCATTCATCCCCGCTATTCAGGAATACGAAAAGAATGTGACAAGTAAACGATAGACCCACCCCTTGCCCCTCCCTGTGAGGGAGGGGTAGTTACTGCAGAGAAATGGCATACAAAACGTCATACCCAGACAGGTACGGGTTACTTAAGGAATTCGCACGCGAAAATCGTAAGAACCAGACTTTGGCTGAATCTGTATTGTGGGAGTATATCAGAGACGAGGCTTTGGGTGTGAAATTTCTTCGCCAACATATCATCGGTGATTATATAGTGGATTTCTTGGCTCGTAGTGAAGGCCTGATCATAGAAGTGGATGGTGCATATCATGCTGAACGGCATCAGATGGAAGAAGATGCTGTAAGAACAGAATTCCTTCAGAGTTTAGGTTACAGAGTTCTTCGTTTTACTAACGAGCAGGTTTTATTCGACATCGATCTTGTCATTCAACAGATAAAGGATTATTTTGAAAAAGGCATAATCATTAACAATTCATATAATGAACAATAAAAACAAACAAGCTGCAGAGGTAACCGCTCCCTCCCTCACAGGGAGGGGAAGGGGTGGGTCTCTTAAGAGCACCCTGGCGGTCTCGTTGAACAATTATCTGGATGCTGGCGCTATTGTGGCTGGAGCGAGCGGCATTACGCTTTGGCAGAACTATCTTGGCTTGAGCGAGATGCATCTCGGTTGGCTTAATGCTATCAGCGCCAATGCGTTAGGTGCAGCAATAGGTGCCATCATCGGTGGCTTCCTGGCTGATAAGTTTGGGCGGAAGTTCATCTTCACTTACAACCTTCTGGTCTATATGCTGGGCGTCCTGCTGATTATGTGCTCCGTGAACTTCCCGATGCTGCTTTGCGGTTTCCTTGTGACGGGCATTTCCGTAGGAATCGGCGTGCCGGCATCGTGGACGTATATTTCCGAGAGTTCGGAGGTGAACAAGCGAGGCAGGAATATCTGCATCTCGCAAATGTCGTGGGGCTTTGGCCCGATGGTTATCCTGCTCTTCGGCATGCTGTTCGCTCCTGGAGGCTATCTTTATGGCCTTGTGGAAACGGTTGCCCATGCTTTCATCGGGACGGATGCGCCAGTCGAGGCTGTTCAGGTGTTCAGTTCGCGTGTGGTCTTCTTCACGCTTTTTGTCGTGGCTTTTGTGGCTTGGACTTTGCAGCGCCAACTGGATGAGAGTGCGGCCTTCGAGGAGAGCCGAGAGAAGAACAAGAGTAGCATCTGGGAGAACATCAAACTCCTCTTCACCAACAAGATTGCAGTTCGCACGGTCGCTTACCTTGCCAGCATCTATTTGACGTGGAATCTCGTGGCCTCCGTGATGGGTTTCTTCCAGCCTCACATCTACGAGACGGCAGGCGGATTGAGCAACGAATATGCCAATATGCTCAGTTGCATCGGTTGGGTTGTTGTGGTGGCCATAACGTTCTGTCTTTCATTCTTTATTGACCGAATCTCTCATAAATTGGTTTATGTGCTTGGCTTGCTTGCAGGCCTTGCCACATGGCTGGTTATCATCAAGGGTGTGAGCGGTATCGGCAGCCTTTGGGCCTTCTCGATTCTGTGGGGCATCAATGGCGGTTTGGGCGTGCAGATTTTCTATGCGCTCTGGGGTTCCGAGCTCTTCCCGGCCAAGTTCCGTGCAGGTGCTCAAGGGCTGATGTTCTTTATCGTTCGAGGCCTCTCAGCGCTTTGGGGACTGGTCTTCACCTTCATTTATGGAGAGAACGGCGAGGGCTTCACTCTGGCAGCCTATTGCATGATTGCGCTCCTGTTGCTGTCCCTCGTGATTGGTGTGCTGGGTTGCCCGAATACGCGTGGCAAATCGCTCGAGCAGATCACTCGTGAACGTTACGGAGAATTTCTCTCCTAAATCGTCTGAGAATATAATTATGAATTATGAATTATGAATTATGAATTAAATAAGGAGATTCAGAAGGTTGCCGAGGTGGCCGGTTACCTTTGGCAGAAGGGTTGGGCCGAGCGCAATGGTGGCAACATTACCGTCAACATTACGGAGTTCGTGGACGATGAGATGCGAGCCCTTCCTGCCCTGTCCGAGCCGCTTCAAATCGGCACGACTTTGCCTCACCTGAAAGGCTGCTATTTCTATTGCAAGGGGACGGGCAAACGCATGCGCGACCTGGCTCGAGAGCCGATGCAGAACGGCAGCATCATTCGCATCCTGGACGACTGCAAATCGTATGTCATCGTTGCTGACGAACTGGTGATGCCGACCAGCGAATTGCCTTCGCATCTGTCCATCCACGACTACCTGATTGCCAGCGGTTCGAGCTACAAGGCGAGCCTCCATACGCACCCCATCGAACTGGTTGCCATGAGCCATTCCAAGGCCTTTCTTGGCAAAGATGTGCTCACGCGCCTGCTCTGGTCGATGATTCCCGAAACGCTTGCTTTCGCGCCGCTTGGACTGGGCATTGTGCCCTACACCTTGCCGGGTTCCGTTGCGCTGGCCGATGCCACTTTGCAGCAGATCAGGGACTACGACGTGGTGCTTTGGGAGAAGCATGGCACGGTGGCTGTCGGCACGGACATCATGGATGCTTTCGACCAGACGGACGTGCTCAACAAGGCGGCTACCATCTATCTGCGAGCCAAGTCGATGGGCTTCGAACCTGACGGCATGACCGACGCCCAGATGAAGGAAATTCAGGAAGTGTTCCACTTGCCAACATCCAGACCTTGCTGACCGAAAAGCATTATAGCAAAACCATCGAGCAGAAGCTGCTTCCGCCTCTGAAAGAGGGCGATGCCGAGGGGCTTGTCTCGTTGCTTTCTTCATTCTCCAGAAGTGAGCAGCGGACTGCAGGCTATATGCTTGGAGAGCGCCTGTTGCTCGACTGCCCGATTGACCTCTATTGGCAGATGACGGAGGCGTTGGTTCATTATGAGAGCAAGGCCTATCTCATCACCATGATGAAGACTTTTCTCGTCCGGCTGAAGAATGGTTCGGCAGGGCTTTCCGATGCGCCGTTCTGTCGTCTGGCAGCAGGCTTCAACGAGGTGGAGCGGCAGAAGGTGGTGTTGCTCATTTTGCCCGAACTTGTCCAGCCCCAGCAGGTGGAGGAGCTCTTCGCTGCGATGGGCATTCCGAAAGGCCGCGAGCAGATGGTCTATTTGGTCCGTGTGGACACCCTGCCTTGTTTGTTCCTGTTGTTGCGTTCCTTGCGTTACATCGAGCACGACAGGAGCGAGGTCTTGAAGGTTGCCCGCCAGTTGATGAAACGCGGAACGGGAGGCAGTTTCAACCTTGCCAGCATCATCAAGGTTGCTTTCGGACTGGAGGAGTTGACCGGTACTTTCTCCCTTCGTCTTCAGCCCTATCAGATAGCCCGTCTGGAGCAGTCGTACGAGGCTTTTTGCCAGAGCGTAGGATAATCAGTAATTCAAAGATTTTGTGTGGGATAGGGATGCGCCGCTGCGTGTCCCCATTTTATATGTTGTACATCGCGTGGAGTCTTGGCAAACTTAACGTGCTTATTTGTCCAACTTAACGTGCTTAATTGTGCAACTTAACGTGCCGCGTTTCGTCCTTCCGCGTGTGGTGTTATTTAATTACACTGCAAAGGTACGGCCTTTCTGGAGAGCGTTGTCTGTCTTTGTCTAATGTTGTCTATTATTGTCTATTATTTGTTTGGAAATATCAAGAATTTTCCGTAACTTTGCATACAAATACAAGACCTATGAAAAGTGCATACAAATACGAACTGGCCGACGCTGCCGGTGTGAATTACAGGACGTTTCAGCGATGGCTGAGCAGTAATAAAAATAAACTGATGGAACTGGGCGTATCTCCTCGGGGGCAGTTGCTGCCTCCTAAAGCAGTCGCATGGATTTGCCAGCAATACGGCATCGATTTGTGAAACATTACAACATTACAAGCATTACAACCATTACAACACAAAAAAAGGCAAAAGCCCTTCTGCTATATTATATATTATATAAATCACCAATTACATGCTTTAATTATAATATATATAATATAGCGTCCGCTTTTTTCTCTCAAAAAACGGTGTAATGTTTGTAATGTTGTAATGTTTTCGTGACTCTCATGCAGAAAAAAAACTCCGAAGTTGCAAAAATCGCCCATTTCATCGAGAAATTTGACCCTTCGCCAAAATCGTTGAAGCCCTGCCTGATTGAGAACTTAATGAAAAATCCAGGCATTTTCTTTGTCCTTTGCCTGTTTTTTCGTAAATTTGCAGCATAATTTCAACTTCAAATACATTAAATTATGGACATACAATTGATTAAAGATTGCGAAGCAAAGGCCCAGGCATGGCTCGATTCGCCTTATTATGATGCAGAAACCAAGGCGGAAATCCGCGAAATGATGCAGAATGAGGACAAAACAGCCCTCGTAGATGCTTTTTATCAGAGTTTGGAGTTCGGAACGGGCGGTCTGCGCGGCATTATGGGCGCTGGAACCAACCGCATGAACAAATACATTGTCGGCATGGCCACTCAGGGCTTTGCAAATTACATCAACAAGGCTTTCCCCGGACAGAAGGGACTGTCGGTCGTAGTCGGTCACGACTGCCGCAACAATGGCCGTCTCTTCGCTGAGACCGTTGCCAACATCTTCTCTGCCAACGGAATCAAGGTCTATCTCTTCGAGAGCCTTCGTCCCACGCCCGAGGTCAGCTTCGCCATCCGTCAGCTTGGCGCAAAGGCAGGCGTGAACGTGACGGCCAGCCACAACCCGAAGGAATACAACGGCTACAAGGCTTATTGGGAGGATGGTGCTCAGGTGCTCTCTCCGCACGATACAGGCATCATCGACGAGGTGAACAAGGTTAAAATCGAGGATGTGAAGTTTCAGGGCAACCCCGACCTCATCGAGATTATCGGCGGCGAGATGGACTTCGACTACATGACTGCCGTCAAGGAAGCCATGATTGACCAGGACGTCATCCTGCGCCAGAAAGACCTCAACATTGTTTACAGCGCCATGCACGGAACGGGTCGCGTCATCGTGCCGCTTTGCCTGCGTAGCTGGGGCTTCCAGAACATCCACGTCGTGCCCGAACAGATGGTCATCGACGGCAACTTCCCGACCGTGGTCAGCCCCAATCCCGAGAACGCTGAGGCCATGACCCTTGGCATGAAACTCGGCACGAAACTCAATGCCGACCTCGTCGTAGCAACCGACCCCGATGCCGACCGCCTCGCCATCGTTTGCCGCGACAACAAGGGCGAATGGACCATCATCAACGGCAACCAGACCTGCATGATGTTCTGCTACTACATCATCAAGAACAAGATTGCCCTCGGACAGCTCAAGCCCACCGATTTCCTCGTCAAGACCATCGTCACGACCGAGGTCATCACAAAGATGGCACAGAAGAACAACATCGAGCTGCGCGACTGCTACACGGGCTTCAAGTGGATTGCCCACGAGATTGCCATCAGCGAAGGCAAGCAGAAATACATCGGCGGCGGCGAGGAGAGCTTCGGCTTCCTGCCCTTCGACAAGGTGCGCGACAAGGACGCTCCAGCCTCTATCTGCCTCATTTGCGAGATTGCAGCTTGGGCACGCGACAACGGCATGACGCTCTACGACCTCTTGATGCAAATCTACCTCGAATACGGCTTCAGCTACGAGCACACCATCAATGTGGTGAAGCCCGGCAAGAGCGGTGCCGACGAAATCAAGGCCATGATGGAAGACTTCCGCAACAATCCCATCACCGAGATTGCTGGCAGCAAAGTCGTTCTGGCAAAGGACTTCAAGACCCTCAAGGCTCGTGACGGCGAAGGCAAGGAAACTGCTCTCGACATGCCCGCAACAAGCAACGTGCTGCAGTACTTCTGCGAGGATGGCACGAAGGTCAGCGTCCGTCCCAGTGGCACCGAGCCCAAGATTAAGTTCTACCTCGAAATCAAGGACACAATGGGCTGCGCCAACTGCTATGCAGGCTGCGTGGAGAAGGCCCTGAAGAAGGTCGAGGAGATTAAGAAGTCGATGAGGCTTTAATTCAATTCACAATTATCAATTCATAATTCATAATTTTTCCTTTCGCCATGTTGCTAATCTTGCAGGCCTGGGATAATTATGAGTTATGAATTATGAATTATGAATTTCAAATTCTTCCTCTTCTGCCAAGGCGATATCCTTCTCACCAAAGAAGGCACAATACCTTGTGGCAACACGCCTCCCGTGGAATTGAAGCCTTGGGAAAAAGTAACGGAGTTGCAGGGCGGTCAGGTCGTCGTTGCCTCTCTTCCCCATCCCGTTTCGGATAGGGAAGACCTGCAAATGATGCCGCTCCGAAAGTCGTTCCACGTCCTTTCTGCCGAGGATTACCAGCTGGCAGGAAAGTGCGCCGAGTTGGTCTATTTCCATCAGAACTCGAAGTTCTGCGGCGTTTGCGGTGGCGAGATGCGTTGGCAGACGGAAATCAGCAAGCAATGCAAGGAGTGCGGCAAAGAACTTTGGCCCAGCCTGGCAACCGCCATTATCGTCCGTGTCACCCGAGGCGACGAGATACTCATGGTTCATGCCCACACCTTTCGCGACCGCCATTACGGCCTCGTAGCGGGCTTCGTCGAGACAGGCGAAACGCTGGAGGAATGCGTGCAGCGCGAAGTGTGGGAAGAGACGCATCTTCGCGTCACAAACATCCGTTATTTTGCGTCGCAGCCTTGGCCCTATCCGAGCGGCCTGATGGTCGGCTTTACGGCAGACTATCTCTCGGGCGAAATAGAACTCCAAAAGGCTGAGCTGAGCGATGGCGGCTGGTACAAACGGGACAATCTTCCTTACCTTCCTGACCCATCTTCCATCGCATATCGGCTCATCATGGACTGGGCGAAAGCATAATTCACAATTCATAATTCATAATTGTTTGTTATTTATCGTCCAAAAAATTTGGAGCATTAAGAAAAAAGTCGTACCTTTGCCGCGCATTTTGAAAAATGCACATGCGATAAATAGTATTAATCAGTCCCTTATCTGCCTCTCAAGGGTGTTTGGAAGAGGAACGGGGACATAAAGAACAAGAAAGAAAATGAAAGAAGGAATTCATCCCGAGAACTACCGTC
Source organism: uncultured Prevotellaceae bacterium (assembly GCA_900320565.1). Taxonomy (GTDB): domain Bacteria; phylum Bacteroidota; class Bacteroidia; order Bacteroidales; family Bacteroidaceae; genus Physcousia. Next base: position 37,156 of record ONSR01000027.1, on the reverse strand, counting down.
CCGTAGTCTTCAAGGACATGAGCAACGGCGACATGTTTCTCAGCCGTTCAACCGCTAAGACAACCGAAACCATCGAGTTCGAAGGCGAAACTTATCCCCTCTACAAGCTCGAAATCAGTAACACCTCTCACCCCTTCTACACAGGTAAGAGCAAGCTGGTCGACACCGCTGGTCGCGTCGATAAGTTCATGAGCCGCTACGCTCGCATGAAGAAATAAAGACCCCCTAGCCCCCTTTAGGGGGAGTAACGGTCGATGAGTAAAACATTAAGATATAAGAGGTGCAGAAGCATTTTGCTTTCTGCATCTCTTTTTGTTTTCCTCATGCTTACAGGATGTGGCGACGACCCTGTCGTTTCTCCCTGGACTTCTGGCGCTAACAATAACGACAATAAGGCTCTGGCTTTGCCTCTCTTTACGGAATCAACGACGCCGGCATCTCTCAGAACAGATGCTATGCGCGGCTTTGAGATTCCTTCCCTCAAGACGGGCAATGTCAATGCTTTTATCGTACATACCCTTTCTGATACGCGATTGAACTACTGTGTTGGTTACAACACGAACCTCAAGGCAAACGCCTGGACAGCTTTCAAATGGTATCCGGGTTTCTCGTCGAACAATAAGGTTTGGAACCGCAACAGATGGAGGAACGGGGAAACCTTCAACGGCTATGGCGGTACAGGCGACCCATTCCAACCCGATCCTGTGCTTCCGGCAAATATGCGCATCAGTTCCTCGGACTTCACGAATTGGAGCTATCAGCGCGGTCATATCCTTGGTAGTGCCGACCGCCTTAATTCGAAAGAAGCTAACGGTCAGACGTTCTATCTTAGCAATATCTCGCCGCAATTGGGAGGTTTCAACGAACAAGGCGCCATCTGGTATAACCTTGAAATCCACCTGCGCAACAAATACGACCAATCCACTTTCCGCGATACACTTTATGTGGTAAAGGGCGGTACGATTACTCCCGGCATGTATAAAATGGTGGACCAGTTGGCTTGCCCCCAATACTACTATATGGCCATCCTTGCTTATAAGAAGTTTTACGCCAAGACGAACAGCGGCTTTTGGGCAATTGCCTTCTGGATGGAGCATAAAGCAAATTGGGACGAGGTCAGTTCGAAATATGCCATTACCATCGACGAGCTTGAACGTCGTACAGGCATTGACTTCTTCTGCAACCTGCCAGATGATATCGAGAATGCTGTCGAGAAAAGTTTTTACTTGTCTGACTGGAAACTAAAGTAAAAAGCCATGGCAAAGAAGTTCATTTTCTTTCTGTATTCTTCATTCTTCATTCTTCATTTTTCATTTGCTCAGACTCGCATGCGCGACATCTATGCCGTGGCTCCCGATAGCATCTTCCCCCTCTTGACGAAGAACAACCGCCTCGACCAGATAGACTTCCGCGAAAACAACATGAAGGCAGACGTGAAGAATAAGTTCGATGCCCATGCGGAATTGCTCGTCCTGAACGATAATTACCTCAAATTGCAGCTTTCGAAACATTGTCTTGTCGAGATGCGACTGCTTCCCGACAGCACTTTTTGCATGGTGCAGACCTATAACGCTCCAGCTCCCGACAGTCATATCCGTCTGTTTGATACCAAATGGAACGAGTTGCCGCGAACAATTGAACGACCTTCTGTAGATGAGTTCCTCAGCGAAGACGTCGATATTGATGCCCGCCTTGCCCTTCAGGCCCTTCCGCTCATCAAAGCCTCGCTTTCAGAAAACGACGACACCATCACCTTTGAACTGCAAACAAGCGAGTTGACCAGGGACCAACAAAAGAGTGTCGAAGGTAAAGCCCATAAGATAATAAAAGAATTAGGAATGTAAGGTTCTCATTCTTTCATTCCTTCATTCTTTCTTTTTTTCATTTTTTCATTCTTCCCCCTTATTGTCCCAGCCATAGCAGTACCATACTCAACAATACGAGCACAAGGTCGATGGCTTTGCTACGCAGGTTCTTTTCGTGAAAGAGCGATGCACCAAGCATGAAGCTCACAAGCACACTACTCCTTCGAACCATACTCACCACACTTATCAAAGCGCCGTCCAACGATAGGCTGTAGAAGTAGGCATAATCTGCCATGCTCAAGAAAACACTTATCAGCAGGATGCTCCATCGCCACCTAAAAGGCGTACTGTTCTTCCTGTTCGGCCACCACAAGACAATCATCATTACCCCCATCATGATGGCTTGGTAGATGTTGAACCAACAGAGAACCGTAAGGCGAGGAAGACCTATACCACCGCTGCTTGCCAACAGGTATTTGTCATATAGACCGCTCACGGCTCCCATTACGGAAGCGCCGATAGTACAAAGAATCCAACGGTTGTGCTTGAAGTCGATGCCCTCTTTCTTTCCGCTTCTACTCAACAGGAAGAAGCTCAGAATGGCAAGCACGACACCAGCCCATTGCCAGAGGTTCAGCCTTTCGCCAAAGATAATCAAGGCTCCCACGAGCACCATAACAGGGCGTGTCGCATTGATGGGACCTACAATCGTGATAGGCAAATGCTTGATACCTATGTATCCGAGCAACCAGCTGCTCAGCACAATAAAGGCTTTCAGCACAATATAGCGTTGCACCTCCCATCCTCCGAAAGGCGTCTGGAAAGCTAAAGGCAGGAAGATAATCGAACAGAAAAGCGTGTTGAGAAACAGGATGGGGATAACCGCATTGTCCCTGAGCGAATACTTCTTCGAGACATCATAGAACCCCAGCAGGAAGGCACTAAGAAATGCAAAGGCTAACCACATCTCAATACTTTATATCAACAAGAAATAGGGCTTTGGCTGGAACACTTTCGCCAGCTTGGCAACGGTCTTTCGCTTCGATGATTTGCCGCATTTCCTCAATGCTTATCCTGCCTCTGCCAACCTCAACAAGCGTTCCAACGATTGCTCGAACCATGTTGCGAAGAAAACGATTGGCCGTAATGGTGAAGCGCCAACGTCCTGGAGCAACCTCTTCCCAATAGGCTTCCCTCAGGTCGCAAAGGTTTGTCTTAACGTCCGTGCCCACTTTCGAAAAGCTTGTAAAGTCTTTATATTCAAGCAAAACCTTTGCTGCTTCGTTCATCTTCTCGAAGTCAAGCGCAAAAGGAATCTGCCAACTGTAGGCTTGCAGGAATGGGTCTTTGCGCGTGTGGATGAAGTAATGATAGGTTCGCGAAGTGGCAGAGAAACGAGCGTGCATCTCTTCATCTACCTGTCGAACCTCCTGAACGGCAATGTCCGTAGGCAAAAGCTTGTTGAGTTTGTAAGCCAGGACCCTCTCTAACTCTCCCTTGAAGGGAGAGAACTCCTCCCCTTTAAGGGGAGGTTGGGTAGGGTCTAAATCGAAATGCGCTACCATCATCTTTGCATGCACACCCGTATCAGTTCTTCCTGCCCCAACAACCTCAATGGGTTGGCGAAGCAGGGTAGAGAGGGCTTGCTGCAATTCTTGCTGAATGCTATTGCCATTAGGCTGAATTTGCCAGCCATGATAGCGCGTACCGTCGTAGGAAAGCGTGATGAAGAAGCGCATTATTTAACGATTGTGTAGTGTCTTTTTGCCTTGTTCAACGATGACAGGACCTGCCGATTTGCGATTCATAACCTTGCGGCCACTAAGGTCGTACATAGAGTCATTAAGGTCTTTAAGGTCCTTAGAGACTTTAAGGTCTTGGATGGAGGTCGGGTCTTCCCAGTCGCTCATCTGTATGTTGTCGAGGTTGACGCGTTTGTTGCCTGTATTCTCGCTCTCGAACTTGAGGCGGATATTACCATCCATGTTAATCTTGTAGCCGTAACGTTTCATCTCTCCAACCGGAAGAGAAGTGACAACATTCGTCCAAGTCTTTCCTGCATCTATACTGTAGCTGACCGTCATCTTCACGCCTGTGTCGTTGCCGTAACTGCCTGCATAGAACCAAAGGCTGTCGCAACCATTCACCTTGTCTGTAGTCATCATGATATGGGCTGGAGTAGTGATGGTTGAGCCGGTCTTGACATAACCTTTCATGCGGACACACTTCTTGTCGAGGGCATTATCATCGCCTGCAAGCAAGGCATTGCTCATCTCCCAAGTAGCAGCGTTACATGTAACTTCCGCCGCAGCATAGCCTCCCTTTGTACCAGTTTCGAAGTCCTCGAAGAACGACTTGGTTGCATCTACGTTGCAGCTTACGGAAATGACTTTGTCGTCCATTCCTTCTGTGCTTACAATAACCTCGCCTTCGTAGTCACCTTCTTCTATACCTCCGCCAAAGCGAATGAAGAATGAGACATTCTGTCCCTTGAGCGTAAGTTCTTGCGACCATGTTTCGCCATCGCTGCTTATTTCAAACGGAGCACTTGTGCTAACCTCCATCACATATTTAGGAACTGCCATTGCAGTAACAGAAACTTGTGCTGGAGCGCTTGGCTTGCCTGGTGTTGCTGTGAAAGCGATATCTTCCGTGCTAACAGAGAAGACAGGAGCAACTTCGGGCATCTCGACCTTCACCTCGTTGCTGTTGATGGTTGGTTGCCCATCCTTGATGATGCTTACCTTATAATAATATGTGGTGCTTGCCTGGACATTCTTAACCTGATAGGTCGTGTCGGTTGTCGTGTAAGTGCCAAAGGCTTTGGGCTGTCCATTCGCGTCCTTGGTATAGACATTGAGCGTATAGGTTGCGTCTGGCTGATAGTTCATCCAATTTGCATTGAAACGCCGGCTACTAACGGCACAAACGACATCTGTGGCAGGATAGGCAGGAATGCCGTCCACAAAGGAGACCGTCAAAGGTGTCTGCTGCACGTAACCACTACCTTCGAGCAAGAGCATCGTGGTGTAGGTGCCTTCTTCTGTAGGTGTTACTGATATGCTGACATCCGTGCCTTCATGGATTTCGTTGGCAGAGAGAGTGGCTTTGCCGATGCTAAAGTACTCGTCAGTTACAGCAAGACTGGCACCTTCGTTCAAACCTCTGCCTCGCACTTGCACTTTTGCAGAGAAGGGACGCGAGAGGGGATGCAAGCCAAAGTCAATCTCCTCGCTTGCTACAGGCACGAAAATCTCCGCACCGTGTTCTTCGCTGCAATAGAATTGCTCGTCCGACTTGTTGCCCCAAATGTAGTAACATAGTTCGGGATAATCGACGAATGGGTTGCGATTGCCTTGTATCTCATAGATGGCATCACATCTTTGCTGCTCTATCTCATCGAGCGGATCAGCTTCTGCCCATTCTAGCATCAGATTATAAACCCAAGGCCGCATCAGTAAAGGGCTGTTCGGGTCAACAGTCAGCAAGCCTTCGGTTGTTGTCCATAGCGAAGTCATGTGGCTGTAGCAAGTGGCCATATAGAAGTATGTACGTGCGAAGTCGCCCTTCCATTGGTCGGCAGGCTCCCATGCTGTAATGAGACTGTCGGCACGATAACTGCTGCTCTTGCCCACCTTCGTGACGCCATTTGTGTAAGAGACCGTGCCGTCCACGATGCCGATAGGATTGTTGCTCTTGCGTCCATTTGCCGTAGCATCGGCAGGATAAAGGTTGAAGAGGTCGCAGTAGGCATTGTTCTTGATGTGTCCCCACCAACTGTTTGCCCAGATGTGCTCGATGTTCATGTTGCTGACGGCACTCATGTCGGGGTTGAGGTATCGAACGACATTGCTGTAGCGGTCACGAACCTGCATGTTTTCCATCTGGTCGGTGTACCAGAAACCGGTCCAAGTCTTGCCGACTCCACCGCCATAAGCAAGCACATAGCTTGGCTGGATGAGGTCGTGCAGCGCTTCCTTTAGCTGTGTGCCACGCAGACCTTCAGCCTTGCGATAGTATTGCTCTTGAGCAAGAAGCGAAGAGCAAAATGTGATGAGCAGTAAAAGAACCTTCGACCTCATAACTTAAACATTATCGTTGCAGTATCTTTTTGCCGTTTCTGATGACGAGACCCTTCGTGTCGTGAGGAACCCGACGGCCCATCAAGTCGTATGTAATGACTTGCGGCGTCTCGATATCTTCTGCGATGAGTGGCAGAGCATCGGGATCTGTGTGGGTCGTTACCTTGACATTTTGTATCTCCCAACAGTAGCAAGCAGAGCTGTTGCTGGTGTATCGGAAGGCCAGTGTGACGTTCTTTCCGCAGTAATCATCGAGCCTTACATCACCTGAAGAAACAAAGCTTGTGAAGCTGCTGCTTGATGGGAGTGACGGGAATGTTACGTCGAGGAGGTCCCAAGTGGCATCTTCCGGAACTCCGTCGTAGTTGTCTGTGACAAGAACTTGGAAGTAGGTATCCTTTACAGATTCAGTCTTGTTGTAGCCTGTGGCGTGTTGGAAGGTCAGCATTGCCTCGGTTGCAAGCGAGAGGTCTAGGTTCACCATCAAGTATTCGTCTGCAGTCTTGCCATTGATGCTAAAAGCGTTTGCCATAGCTCCGAATTGAGTAGAGCTTGTCCAAACCTCGCCTTCGCATCCTTCATAAGTGCGAACGAAGAAAGGATCGAGTCCTGCCTTCATCGAGCAGTCAACCAGAGTCGCGAAGTCTGGTGTCGGGTCAATGGTGCCACCGCCGCCTCCAGTAGATGTGCCGTCTATGCTAAAGGCATAGTCCACGCTGTCTCCCCAAATGTATTCAGCAAGGTTGGGGAAGTCAACGAAAGGGTTGCGGTTGCTCTGAATCTTATAGACTGCGTCGTTGCGAGCCCTTTCTATCTCATCCACGGGGTCTTGCTTTGCCCATTGCAGCAGCAAGGTATAAGCCCATCGCTGCATTGTCGGGTAATCATTGTTCTCGAGCATATCCAGACCGTTGGATGTCCAGGTAAGGTTGCTGTATGTGGTTACCATGTAGAAATAATCTCGGGCAAAGTCACCCTTCCATTCGTCGGCAGGCTCCCAGAGCGATGTACTTCCTGAACTAGTTGGTCCTGTCCCGACCTTTGTGTACCCATTGCCTTTGATGTTTCCTGTCACCTTTCCCATCGCGAAGTTGCTCTTTGTGGTGTTAATGCCTTTCTCGCTTGGCATGAGATTAAAGAGATCCTTGTAGGCTGTGTTGTTCGAACCACCCCACCAGCTCTTCGGGAAGGAATGCTCTATGTTCAAGGCACTTGGGGCACTTGCTGAATTGGCATTGTCTGAGGACGAGAACTTTACCCAGACTGTGCGAGGGCTATATCGGTCAATGACATATCCATCGGAAGTCCTGTCTGTCTGATAGAAGCCGCTCCATGTGCTGCTCTCGCCGCTACCGTAGCTAAGCACCTTTTTCGGTTGTATAATGTTGTGCATAGCCGCCTTCAGGGCCGCCTTTTTCTTGCCGTCGAGGAGAGTTTTATGTCGATGCATCGTTTGAATGGTATGTTGTTAGATTTAACGACACACTCTCCACCGCATTACTTAAGGTGGAGAGTGCGTCGAATATCCTTATTGGCTAGTCTCGATCTGCTTACTTATCGAGGTATTCAGCCAGTGTCTTGCCGAGTTCTTCGCCGCGGAGGTTGGCCTTGATGACCTTGCCGTCGGGGCCGTAGAAGATGGTTGCGGGGATGCCTTTGATGTTGTAGAGGTCGCTTGCAGCACACTCCCAACCCTTCAGGTCGCTGATTTGTGGCCAGGTGATGCCAAGGTCCTTGACGCCCTTTGCCCATGCTTCCTTGCTGTTATCAAAGGAGATGCCTACCACTTCGAAGCCTTTGTCCTTGTACTTCTCGTAGTTTGCCTTCACATTCGGCATTTCTGCACGACAAGGACCACACCAAGAAGCCCAGAAATCGACGAGGACATATTTGCCTTTACCCACGTAATCTGTGAGGTGACACTCTTTGTCATCGAGGTCTTTACCCACGAAATCTACGACGGCAGCACCAGGCTGTTTGTTCTTTTCGCCACCGATGGAGGCCACAACAGGCTCGAGTGCCTTGCAATCCTTGTACTTGTAATCCTTCAGGAAGCTTTCGACGAATTCCACTCCATATGAGTCGCTGCCAGTACGCAGGAGGTAAAGAGGAGCCAAATTGTCCTTGTTCTCCATGATGATCTGCTTTTGTGTAGCGATGATTTCCTCAGAGATTTCTTCGTAACGCTTGTCGAAGCCGTCCATTATATCCTTGGGAATGGCGCCGTTATACTTCTCGTGAGCCTCGCTATACTCCTTCATGAGCTGTTCCATCGGGCTGCTTGCCATCTTCACGCGCTCCATTGCATCAGTAAGTGCCATGTTGCTTTCGGAGCCTTTTGTAATGCTAGCCTCGCCGTCCTTGATGGTCACCTCGATGGGCTTGCCGTCGAGAATGACGGTACAAACTGGCTGACGACGGTCATCGCTACGGCCAATCACGGCTACTGTGGGCTCGATTTTGTCCACGGTAAACGTGACAACACCATCGCTGACCTGTCCTTCGGCAATGGATTCGCGACCGAACATGTTGTGGAGGAACGTGGGTTTCGGGTCGCCCAGGTCGCCTACAACTTTAATCTCAGTCTTGTTCTCAGCGCAAGCTGCCAGGCAGATTGCTGCCAGCAGACTCATTAAGAAATTTCTTTTCATAGTTGTTCGTATTTAATTATGAGTTTTGTCTTTACCAAGTGCAAAGGTACGCTTTCTTTTCCTAACAGCCAAATCTTCCGACATAAAAACGTCATATTGCCCGACAAAAAATGCCAAGTCGGTAAACTTGGCACGTTAAGTTCGTTGATTCATCTGATGAATCGATTGGTGCATCATCATGAATCAAAGAAAACTCCCTGTTAAGTTTAGCAGGGAGCCTCGTTAAAATGACAGTTTTGACTTGTTGGGTTGACTCAGAAACCGAAATATCTCTTCGCGTTATAGTAGCTGATGTCCTCCACCATCTGCTCTATGAAGGGCATTTCCTCTCGTGGCAGCTTGCCGTCTTCCACGTCCTGACCGATGAGGTTGCACAGGCAACGGCGGAAGTACTCGTGGCGAGGGTAGGAGAGGAACGAGCGGCTGTCGGTCAGCATGCCTACGAAACGACTCAGCAAGCCGAGTACCGAGAGGCAGTTCATCTGGCGTTCCATACCGTCGAGCTGGTCGTTGAACCACCATCCGCTGCCGAACTGAATCTTGCCTGGCGTGGGACCTTCCTGGAAATTGCCTATCATGGTGGCAATCATCTCGTTGTCCGACGGATTGATAGGGTAGAGGATTGTCTTGGCGAGGTTGCCTTCGCTGTCCAATTTGTCGAGGAAACGGGACAGACTCTCGCTGGTGTTCCAGGTGCCGATGCTGTCGTAACCGGCATCAGGACCGAGTTTCTTGAACATGCGAGAGTTGTTGTTTCGCATCGGACCGTAGTGGAATTGTTGCGTCCAGCCTGCCTTCGCGTCCATTCGTCCGCCTTCGAGCATGAGGGCAGAGCGGAACTTGCTGACCTCCTCGGCAGTAGGCTGCTTGCCGTCCATCACTTTCAGGAAGATGGCATTCAGTTCTGCTTCGGTAAAGTCGTCTGCATAAAACTCGTTGACACCATGGTCGGAAAGGCGGCAACCGACAGAAGCGAAGAAGTCGTGACGCTGTTGCAGGACGTCGAGCAGGTCGGTATAAGTGCGGATTTCCTGCTTCGCGACAGTTCCCAAAGCCTCGATGTAAGCCCGATAAGCCGTGGGATTGTCAATCGCCATCGCTTTGTCAGGACGCCAGGTGGGCAGGACTTTTGCCTTGAAACCGCTTTTGCAGGTGGCGATGTGATGCTCCAAAGTATCCGCAGGATCGTCGGTTGTGCATACCACCTCAACTTTGTACCTACGCATCAATCCGCGTGCCGAGAACTCGGGCGACTGCAGCTTCTCGTTGCATTCATCATATATCTCGCGTGCCGTGGCAGCATTCAGAAGCTTGTTTATGCCGAAGGCCGTGCGAAGTTCGAGGTGCGTCCAATGATACAGAGGGTTCCGCATGCAGTAGGGCATCGTTTCTGCCCACTTCTGGAACTTCTCCCAATCGCTCGCGTCGCCAGTAATGAATTTCTCCTCGACCCCGTTGCTCCGCATGGCGCGCCACTTGTAGTGGTCGCCTCCAAGCCAGAGTTCCGTGATGTTTCGGAAGCGATGGTCCTCCGCAACCTCCTTCGGATTGAGGTGACAATGGTAGTCGATGATGGGCAGATGGGCTGCGTGGTTGTGATAGAGAGCCTGTGCCGTCGGCGACTGCAACAGGAAATCTTTGTCCATGAAGGCTTTCATAGCAATGGGTCTTATAGGCTTAATGGGGTTAATGGGGCTTATGGGTTAAGGCTCATGGCGATGCCAAGTTCCAATCCTCGCAGTTCTGCCAAGCCTCTAAGGCGGCCTATGCAACTGTAGCCGGGGTTGGTTTTCTTCTTCAGGTCATCGCACATCTGGTGTCCGTGGTCAGGCCTCATCACAATGCTCTTGTGCCGCTTCTGCTGAATCTCCAAGAAGGCTTTCATCACTTCATACATCGGAACGTCGCCCTCGAGGTGGTTCGCCTCATGGAAGTTGCCTTCTGCATCGCGCTGAGTGCTGCGGAGATGAACGAAGTCGATACGATCCCAGAACTGGCGCATCATGGCGGGCAAGTCGTTCTTTGCGCTCACGCCAAACGAACCGGTACAGAGACAGAGCCCATTAGCAGGGCTTGGTACGGCATCGACGAGTGCTTGGAAGTCCTCAGCAGTACTGAGAATGCGGGGCAGACCAAGTATCGACATGGGTGGGTCATCAGGGTGAATCACCAACCTTACGCCGGCTTTCTCGGCGGCGGGACATACCTCCTTGAGGAAATAGATAAGGTTCGCGCGTAGTTTCTCCGGCGTGATGTCCTTGTAGCGGTCAAGTTCCTTCTGGAATTGCTCCAGCGTGAAGCTCTCCTCAGAGCCAGGCAGGCCGGCAATCATGTTGCGGGTGATGAGCTGCTTCTCAGCGTCGTCCATCTGCTCGTAACGTGCCTTTGCCTTCGCCTTCTCTGCGTCGGAATAGTCTTTCTCCGCGCCTGGTCTCTTCAGGATGAACAGGTCGAAGGCCACGAAGGCTGCCCTCTCGAAGCGAAGAGCACGGCTGCCGTCGGGCATCTCGTAGGCCAAGTTGGTGCGTGTCCAGTCGAGAACCGGCATGAAGTTATAGGTTACGACGTCCACGCCGCACTCGCCCAGGTTCAAAAGGCTCTGCTTGTAGTTGTCGATGTAGCGCTGGAAGTCGCCCGTTTGGGTCTTGATGTGTTCGTGGACAGGCACGCTCTCCACGGCAGCCCAACGCAGTCCGGCATCTTCTATGACTTGCTTGCGCTTGAGGATTTCCTCTTTCGTCCACACCTCGTCATTGGGGATGTGATGTAACGCGGTGACGATGCCTGTGGCACCAGCCTGCCTGATGTCCTGCAGACTTACAGGGTCGTTGGGTCCATACCAACGGAAACTTTGTTCACAAAGATACATATTATTGTCGTTATTACGTTATGTCGTTATTACGTTATTACGAGTTAAATGGAGAAGGCATCAAAGCCGCCATCAACGACGGAGAGGACTCCCGTGACGAAACTGCTGGCGTCGCTGATGAGATAATGTATCGTGCCGAAGAGTTCTTCTGGCTCTGCGAAGCGACCAGCCGGCGTATGAGCGATGATAGTCTTTGCTCTGTCGGTCAGTGAGCCGTCCTCGTTTGTCAGGAGCGAGCGGTTCTGATTGGTCAGGAGGAAGCCCGGCACGATGGCATTGACGCGCAAGCCTGGGCTGAACTTCGAGGCAAGTTCGGTCGCCATATACTTTGTGTAGTTCGCGATGGCTGCCTTCGCTGCACCATAACCCACGACGCGAGTGAGGGGACGAAGTGCTGTCTCGGAGCAGAAATTGACGATGGCGCCCTTCTCATTCTTGGCCATAACGGGCACGAACACTTGCGTGGGAAGGATTGTGCCGAAGAGATTCAGCTCGACAACCTTCTTGAAGGCGTCGATATCCAAGTCGAGGAAGGTTTTGTCGGGAGCGATGGTGGCTCCAGCCATGTTGCCTCCAGCGGCATTAAGCAGGACGTCGATGGTTCCGAAGCGTGCCACAATGGCGTCACGGTTCTGCTCCAGAACCTCCTTCTTCAGCACGTCAGTTACGAGGAAGAGTGCCTCGCCCTTCTTGTTCAACTCGGCTTCCAACTCTTTACCCTGGTCCTCAATGCGGTCTAAGACAACCACTTTTGCGCCTTGCTCCACGAGGTAGTGAGCAATATTCCTGCCAAGAATTCCGCAGCCGCCAGTCAACACGACGACTTTTCCCTTGATGTCAAATAAGTTCTTCATTTGTATAGTACCTTAAACGTTATTTATCTTTAATCATTAATCTCTAATCCTTAATCCATTACGCCTGCACAGCCTTGTACTTTGGCACAAAGGCTTTGAGTATCAGCCAGCCCAGCAGATAGGCCACAGCGCAGTAGCAGAAGATGATGAAGTAGCCTGCCGGCTTGCCTTGGAAGCCGAGGAACTGCATTTGTGTCTTGTCGGCATAGTCGAAGAGGTAGCCGCTTATCCAGTTGATGAGGAAGGAACTGATGCCGCCAGCCATGCCGTTGATGCCAGTCATGGTGCCGATGGCGTTCTTCGGGAAGAGGTCACTTCCCACAGAGAACAGGTTGGCTGACCAACTTTGATGTGCCGCACCGGCCAAACCAATCAGAATGATGGGGAACCAATAGCTGTATGCTCCAAGAGGTTGGGCAAACAAAGTGAGCAGAGGGAACAAGGTAAAGATGAACATAGCCTTGAGTCGTGCATCGTAGGGATGCAGTCCCGTCTTCTCGACGATAATGGTTGGTAACTTGCCACCATATATTGAAAGCATCGTGATGGCGTAGAGCACGAAGATGAGCATCATGGCTGTCGGGTTGTCACTCTTCAGTCCATAGACGTCGCTGATGTAGGCCGGCGTCCAGAACAGGAAGAACCACCACACGCCATCGGTAATGAACTTTGCCAGGAAGATGCCCCATGTCTGCGGAAAAGACAGGAACTTTGCAAAAGGAATGGGCTTCTCGTTTGGTTTTTCCTCTTCGATAATCTCTTCATCTTGCTGTATATAAGCCAATTCTTCCTTGTTTACGTGCTTACACTCATCAGGCTTCTTGTAGATGAACACCCAGAGCCCGAGCCAGATGAAGCCAAGCGCACCGATGATGATGAAAGCCATCTCCCAGCCATAATACTTGGCAATCAAGGGGATGCAGACGGGTGCGATGAGTGCTCCGATAGTGCTTCCGCTGTTGAAGATGCTGGTAGGGAAGGCTCTGTCCTTCTTTGGAAAGTACTCTGCGGTTACCTTAATGGCGCAGGGGAAGTTGCCGCTCTCGCCCAAACCGAGCACGATGCGACAAACGATAAAGAACCAGGCGCTGACGGAAGCAATGACTGCTGTGCTCGTTCCTACTGCATTGATAAGGTCTTCTTTGCCCTCAAGGCCCAGCCACTCTGCAGTTGCAACGCCGCAGAAGGCATGCATGCAAGCTCCTAAAGACCAGATGCCGATGGCCCAAAGGTAGCCTTTCTTGGTGCCGATCCAGTCCATGAAGCGACCGCTGAAGAGGTTGCCGATGGCATAGACAATGGAGAAGATGGCTGCGATGCGTCCGTAGTCGGCATCCGTCCAATGGAATTCGGGCGCGATAAAGTCTTTCCATGTGAGGGAAAGCACTTGTCGGTCCATGTAGTTGATAGTGGTTGCGAGGAAGAGCATCCCGCAGATGAGCCATCGATAATTGGTCATCTTGCCTGAAGTGTTGTTTTGCATCGTGAGTTTTTCAAGTTTAAGTTTTCTTCGTGCAAAGATAGTAAATATTATTATACCATGCAAAATTTTTGCTCTAAACTTATCCTTATTAGTATTATCTTTGCACAAAATGAAGCTTTAAGCACAAAAAAGTAGTATTTATAACGTGTTTGAAAGTCAGTTGAGGGCAAAAAAACTTATCTTTGTGGAGTAATTAAATGACAATATTATGAAAAGACGTGAGTTCCTTCGAAATGCCGCCATTGTAGCTGCAACAAGTGGTCTTGCCACAGAAGTTAAGGCTGCTGAGGGTATATTCCCTGCTGAAGAAGAAGTTAAGGCACAAAATGCAAATAAGACAGGTGGGTCGCTCATCGACAGCGAACCTGTCTTGCAGAACTATGCGGCCACAAGTATGGGCATTGCCTTCAGCGTGACGGACTGGGCAAACGGTTATGTTATCTACGGCGAGAAGTCCGACCTGAGCGATGGCAAGAAGGTGTGGTGCGGCGGATACCGTGTCTCGGGCATGGACAACGAAGTTATACAGGTCCGACTCGTCGGCCTGAAACCCTCTACATTATATTATTATAAGATAGGAGCAGACCGCATCGAGTACAAAGATGGCTACCATATTCGTATCATAGGCAACGAGGAGAAGCCCCAGACCTACAGTTTCCGGACTGCAGGCGAAAGGGCAAAGTCGCATTTCTGCGTCATTAACGATACCCATGCTTCGTGGAAAGCCATCAACCCCACCATCAATAAGATAATGGAACTGCAGCCCAGTTGTGTCATTTGGAACGGCGATGCTTGTAATACAGAAGAGACAGTTGAGGCCCAGAAACTCATCTTCTTCAAGCCTGAGATTGACCGAAAAGACTTTGCTGCCACTATTCCTTACCTCTTTTGTCCCGGCAATCACGACAGCCGAGGCTTAGCAAATCGACATTTGGAACGCATCTGGATGTATCGTCAGCCAGAAGAACGTAAGCCTCGCGACTGGGACTTGGGACGCAACTTTGCAGTCAGGATGGGCGACATAGCACTCGTCGGACTTGATACTGGCGAGGATAAATTGGACACGAACCCGAAGTTCTGCAACCTTTTCGTGAGCGAACCCTATCGTGTTGCTCAGCAGACCTGGCTTCGAGACGCACTCAAACAACCAGAGATAGCAAGCGCTCCGTATCTTGTTGCCTTTTGTCACATCCCTCTCTTCGACCCCAATCCGAAAGCGAACCCAGGCGATGTCTTTCCTGACGACAAGGACGAAAAGTACAATACCAACTTCGCGATGTGGCAACGCTCTTGTGCCAAGCTTTGGGGACCGCTGCTCGAAGAGGCTGGTTGCCAGCTCCTGATTACTGCTCACCAACACTGTGTCCGCTTCGATAAGCCTAATGAAGTGCACAAATGGTTCCAGATAGTTGGCGGCGGACCTAACATGACGGGCAAGAGCGAAGGGCATTTCCCGACCGTGATTGAAGGTGAAGTTAGAGACGGAAAACTCGTTGTCACCGTACACAATATTTATACAGGAAATGTCTGCGGCACTGTGACATTTGGCAATCCACGTTAACCTTGTAAATTAAGCACGCCTAAAATTACAATTAGACACGCCTAAATTGCAAATTAAGCACGCCTAAATCGCAAACTAAGCACGCCTAAATTGCAAACTTAACGTGTAAAGTTTTCCATATAGCAAAGATAAAAATCCCCGACACACATTCGTGCATCGGGGATTTCTCGTTATTCTGTCAGTTGACAGGCTGGGGAAAGAGGTTGATTATTCACCCCAAATGTCCCAACTTGTGTCTTCCTTTGTCAAGGCATTGCTGCCGTCAACGGTTGTGTCACTGATATTCAAACTCTCAGCCAGCATGCTGACAACCTGAGCTTCTTCTGTCTGCATAGCAGGTGCTATATACTTTTTCATATCGTTATAATATAATTGTTATATAATTATAATAATGTATATAGCCCCCTCCCCGCTAAAGAGAGGAGGGAGCTGTGCTTATTTTACTTCAGCACCTTCTTGCCACCTACAATGTTGATGCCCTTCTGCATCTTGCCGATGCGCTGGCCAGCAACGTTATAGATAGGAGCATTCTCGCCTGCGAACTCGACGTTGTTGATGCCTGTTGCATCATCTTCACCGAAGGGATAGAAAGGCTTAACAGGAGCACTGATTACCAAGTAGCCCTTGCCAGCAACGATGGTTGTGGTAGGTGTTGCCGGTGCGAAGCCAACTGCTTCACCCTGCTTAGCGAGGATGTACTGAGTACCGTCGGCTGTAACATCTGCAGTTGC
Organism: uncultured Prevotellaceae bacterium; assembly: GCA_900320565.1. Lineage (GTDB taxonomy): Bacteria > Bacteroidota > Bacteroidia > Bacteroidales > Bacteroidaceae > Physcousia. Next base: position 21,120 of record ONSR01000027.1, on the reverse strand, counting down.
TGCGACAAGTTCATTGGGAGCACCAAGAACAGCATCGGTAGTTGCGGGCACAGTGTATGTACCTTCAGCAGCCTTCACTACAACTGCTGTGCCTGCGGGAACGGTAGTAACGTCAGCGAGCTGAACGTATTCACCATCGAATGTGGCAGCCTTTGCTACGGCTGTATTGCCAGTGAAGTCAACGTCGCAGGGAGCAACGAAGGTTGCATAGCCGGCATCGCTAACAGTAACCTTAGCACCGACATTAGCTTCGAGGCTGAAGTCGCAGTAAGCACCGCCCCAGTTCTGTTCAACGTAAACAGCAAGTACATTCTGACCGGCAACGAGCAAGGAAGGATCTACTTCTGTCGCTTCCCAGTTTGTTCCGTCGGTCCAACCAGTTCTTGCGAATACCTTTGTGCCATTGACAAAGATAGCATAGTCATCATCGTGGAGAGCCTTAACTGTCAGTCTGGTGATAGAAGAAGGATTATCAATCCAGAAGGTGCGACGGAACCAGTAGGTGTTGTATTCGTTGAACCAAATGGTGTTGAACTTAGCACCATTGCGAGCGCCGCCATCATAACCCATGCCACCGATAGGCATCATCAATTCATCCCAGTTAGAGTCGTCGAAGTCTGCTTCGTTCCAACCAGCTTCGATGTCTTCAAACTCGTTGTCGCTGACACCTGCCTGATGGCGGAACTTGATAGCGTATGCATTGTCCTGGCCGTTAGGCAGGAGCACAACCTCAGAAGCCTTAGCAGAGCAAATTGTGCAGACACCATTTGCATAAGTGTGTCCTGTAGGATAAACGGGCTTAACGTACAGAGCGTGGCAGTCGGTGCATTCATAAATTGCCTTACCCTCTGCGGTGCAGGTTGCATCTTCTATAATAACATTCTCACCGTCATAATTGTGTGCCTGAGGATTGATCCAGAATTCGCCGAGTTGGAAGCCGTCGCCTGTGCTTGTTGCAGAGAACTTGAAGAACTTGAAGGTCTCGGTTCCGTTAACAGGGAATTCAAACTCTTGCCTATTCACGCTATGAATCTTGTAAGCGTCAAAGTCGTTGTGCTCGTCGATGAGTGTCCATGTCTGGTTGTCGTTAGAGCCTTCAATCTTCCAGCTGCGGGGATTGCGGGCGGGATAGTTGTATGTGTCGGCACCAGTTACGAAGCTGTACTGCTGTACGGCAACGGGTTCGCTGGCAATGATGATGGCCCAAGCGTCGCCTGCACCGCTGCAACCGAACTTGGTCGTAGCATCGTTGTCAACGAGGTTAGCAACAGGTGAGTCGCCCCAGCCGTTGCCGCCGGTTACGACTGCGTAGCCTACGTTGTTCACGTCTTTGCGGATGTAGTTAGGCTCGGAGACTGTCAGCTCATAGCTTGCAGTCCAGCCCTGGTCGGCATCGGTGGTGACGGTAATCATCACCTTGCCAGCCTTAACGCCGGTCACAGTACCGTCGGCAGCAACGGTAGCGATGGTCTCGTCGGCAGATGTCCAGGTGAAGGTCGCATCGTTGAGGTTCTGCACGTCGGGGAGGAACTGAGCGGTGGTGCCTACGATGACGATGCGTGTCTCAGTATTATAAGTAACGTATGCCTGGTCGGTGAGCTTCTGGTAGCCGTAGCCGTTGTAGTTGCCTTGAACGGGCTGAACGAAGATGCGTGAAGCCTTGTCGTAGAAGCCGAACTTACCATCGTGACGCATCACGGGCTTGAAGTTGTAGAGGGTCTCACCTGCCTCGCTGATGGTGCAGTAGTAGTAGCGACCGCGCATTGAATTGTCCTTTTCAGGATTTGAGAAGAGAGACAACTTACGTGTAGTAGCATTGGTAACAGTGTTGCCTGTTTCGTATGTCTCGCCGTTTACAACCAGCTTTGTCACGTCGGCTTGAACCTCATAGTCGGTGTTGAGGCTGAAGGGAGCGAAATTGTCACCTTCACCTCTTGTGCCACCGGTGAAGTAACCGAAGTGAGCTCTGTCGTTGCCGTTCATGTAGAGGGAGATACCTGTTCCTGCATCAGCGTTACGTGCAGAGAAGATACCGCACCAGCCAGAAGATGTATCATAAACCTGGAACTTGGTGTCAATCTCTGTAGCGGTAACAGGGATGTAAGGCAGTGTGAATGGATTCTCGCGAGCCTGACTGATGGCCTCGATGTATTCGAGCGGTGTGTACTTCACGGGGTCAGCCCAGTCGATAGCATTGTATGCCTGTGGCAGTACGCGCTTCTCAATGTTGATGTTGCCGAAACTGAATGCAAATGCGGGGTCGTGGCTGCCATCGTCAACAACGCCGAACTGGATGCACAGCAGCGCATAGTTGTGGTTAGCGGTGAAGACTGTAGAGTAAGGTTGGTTCGTTGTCTCTGTGTTGGGCAGAGCAATGTAGCCAAGTGCAGCACTTGGGTTGTTGAATGCGTTGTCCGGCATATTCTCGTTGTCAAGAACGAAGAAGGGCAGTGTTGTGTATGAACTCCAAGAGTGCCATGCGGTGCCTGTGTAGTTGAAGGATGCGCGGTAGCTTTCACCCTTTGTCAGACCAGTAAGTTTGAATGAGAGGGGTTCCCATCCGCCCTTGCCTTCGTAGGGATTGAGGGTGTTCGTTGTGCCGTCGAAGACGTTCACGCCGAAGGTTGCGTCGTAAGCAGAGCCGGGATAGTTCCATTTGGAGAGGTTCTTATAGTCAGTGCCAATTTCAGATTCAGATACTGCCTGATAAGTCATTTCGCCTCTGTCAACCCAACTTCCATTGAAGTACTCATACTCATGGTTGTTGTAGATGACAATCTTGCCTTCGTAAGCTGTGATGCCTGCTTCGCCAGCCATTGCCTGGCCGTCGGCACTGAGCTGGAACTCGCCGTTGTTGGCTGAACCATAGAATGTGCCTGTGAGCTTGTCCTTCAAGCCACCCTTGCCTTCACCGTTGATAGCGGGAACGAGGTCCATGACAAGTGTCTCGCCTTCGTAGAGCTGGAGGCCGAAGAGTGTAGTGAGCATGTTGTAGCAGTCAGTCTGTTTGCCGCCGTTGGGAACGTCCTTGTTCTGTGCAAAGACATAGAGCGGAGTCTTGCAGTCTGCAGTCTTGGGAGAGTCGGTGATTGTGCTGATGAGTGTCGTGCCGTCTGCTTCGAAGATATCCATCTTGCCTGCTGCAGCGTCAAGAACGGTGACAATCTTTTCATTGTAACGCATTGCGTCTCTGTTGCCAGTCTCACCACCGAGGTTGATGGTAGCATTGGTTGTGAAGAAGCAGAAGCGGTCCTTCCATCCGTTTTCGAAGTAGCCGCAGCCGTAGATAGCTTTCCAGTCGGCACCTTTCTCGGCAATCAACGTACATACTGCCTTTGAGTTTGCCTTGGGGATGTAGTTGAGGTTGATGTAGGCATTGTCGGTGCTCTTGATGGACTCAATCTCGGTAATGGCATTACCAGCCACCTTCAGCGTGTTGACCTCTGAAACGACACCATACTCCTCATACTCGCCATTGGTGTTAAGGGCATAGAACTTCAGAGAAGACTTGTCGTAGATGTAGGGGTCGTTTCCTGTGTAGGATGCTTTGCTATCAACGGGTGTAGCCTCGAAGGGTTCTGTGAAGCCATCAGCTCCTGGCACAACGGGCGTGTAGCCGCTGTCGGGAGTGTAGTCCACTACGATTTTCGTCAAGCGGAAGTTGCTTGTGCAGGTGAAAGTCACGGAAGAGGGTGTTGTGCCTTCTTCGGGTGTCCATGTGCCGCTGGCGAATGTGCCAGTGCTGGCCGTGGCATTTGTCCTCTGATTTGTAGGGTTGGTGGTGAACTTAATACTGTTCAGCGTACCTGCACCTGCCACAGAAACAGTTACCTTGTAGTTGGCATCGAGCCCAATAACTGTGCTGACACCAAGTGTGCCTGTAGTACCATCGACTCTTTCGATGGTTGCTGTTACATGGTAGGGGGAAGTCTTCCATGCGTAAGGTACTGCGATGTTTGTGTTGCTGCCTGGCAGCGATGCCTTCAGGTCACTTACAGAGAAAGTGACTTCATCGGCGAATAGCTGTCCAAAGCCAAAGAAATAATAAATGTTTCTTCATACTTGTAGAATTTAGTTAATAAATGAGGTTAATTATACGTATTTTGCCTCAAAGTTATACAATATTTTAATATGTGTCAAGAAAATTGAAGAATATTTTCAAATTATACTTAAAATAATGTCGTATAGAAGACAAAAAACCTCTCTACAGCATCCCAAAGAATGTGTAAAGAGGCAAGAATTTAGGAAGAGAGTGTTCTCTCTTGACTTTATTTGATATTACCTACCTTGATGAGGTACTCGGCAATCTGTACTGCGTTGAGTGCTGCACCCTTCTTAATCTGGTCGCTTACCAGCCAGAATGTGATGCCGTTGGGGTTCGCGAGGTCTCTCCTGATGCGGCCTACGAAGACATCATCGCAGTTCTCGTGGAAGAGGGGCATGGGGTACTTCTTGCTTGCAGGCTCGTCTTCGAGTTGCAGACCTTGCCCGTTACGGACAGCTTGCTGAAATTCTTCGACGCTGACGGGACGCTCTGTCTCTGCCCAAACGCTTTCGCTGTGGCAACGGAGGCTGGGCACGCGAACACACATAGCGCTGACTTCGCAGTCGGTATGCATGATTTTCTTGGTCTCGTTGTACATCTTCATCTCCTCTTTCGTGTAGCCGTTGTCGCAGAAGACGTCAATCTGAGGAATCACGTTAAATGCCAGCTGATAGGCGAACTTCTCGACTGTCGGCTTCTCTCCTGCAAGGACTTGACGATATTGTTCGTAGAGTTCGGCCATTGCAGCTGCTCCTGCTCCGCTTGCGGCCTGATATGAAGCGACGTGCACACGCTTGATGTGCGACAGATTCTCGAGGGCTTGCAGGGCGACGACCATCATGATGGTGGTGCAGTTGGGGTTTGCAATGATGCCACGAGGACGGTTGAGAGCGTCTTCGGCATTGCATTCAGGCACTACCAAGGGCACGTCTTCGTCCATTCGGAAAGCGCTGGAGTTGTCGATCATCACAGCTCCGTGCTTTGTGATGGTCTCGGCAAACTCCTTGCTCGTGCCGCCTCCGGCACTTGTGAAGGCAATGTCCACACCCTTGAAATCGTCGTTATGCTGCAGGAGCTTCACTTCGATTTCCTTGCCTCGGAATGTGTATTTACGTCCTGCACTACGCTGACTGCCGAAAAGCAGCAGTTCGTCAATGGGGAAATTTCTCTCGTCGAGCACTCGCAAGAACTCCTGTCCTACGGCACCACTTGCGCCAACTATTGCAACTTTCATTATCTAATTCAAAATAACTAAATCCAATATTCAAAATTATTTCGCGCTGCAAAGGTACAACAAAAAGTTTAAAGTTTAATGTTTAAGGTTTAAAGTTTTTTTCTTTGGCGAGCCTTTTTGACGAATGTCAAAGGTAGAGGGAGTAAACATGGCCAGTCAAGTTGCCAGTACCACCGTGGGGAAACTCCAGTACCACCGTGGGAAAACTCCAGTACCACCGTGGGAAAACTCCAGTACTCCCACGGTAGTACTCGAGTCCTCCTATAGGAAAATTTTAGAAGGAATGCAGTCCTCCGTTACTTTTAAAATGTAGGACTCGTTCAATCAGCGAGTTACGTGCCTCAAAAAATAATTTTGCTTCACATAACTCATAATTGCTATTTTTTTTGTAACTTTGCCCCGAATTATATACTTAACGCGCGACAAATGATGTTTTTCAGTGCCCTTCAAGCCGTTCCGGCTGCTGCGCTCATCACCGATCCTACGTGGAGCTTCTCGGTGGTGCTGGCCATCATTCTGTTTGCACCGTTGATGTTCAGGCAACTCAGGGTGCCGCCAGTCGTGGGACTCATCATCGCAGGCATCCTTGTGGGGCAGTATGGCTTCAATCTTCTTGCGCATGATCGCTCGTTCGAACTCTTCGGTCAGGTCGGCATATATTATATAATGTTCTTGGCAGGCTTGGAGCTCGAGATGGGAAGCGTGGAGTTGTATGGTCGAGCGGGCTTCCGATTCGGCATCCTCACCTTTACGATTCCCTTCATCCTGGGAGTTGTTACGAGTGTCTGGCTGCTTGGATTCGGACTCTCTACCAGCCTCTTGTTGGCTTGCATCTATGCCAGTCATACCCTCGTAACGTACCCAATCATAGGACGTTACGGCTTGAATCGGCACAGAGCGGTCGTCGTGAGTGTCGTAGCGACTGCCATCGCTCTTTTTGCCGCCTTGCTGGTTTTGGCGATGGTGGTAGGCGGACAAAGTCCCAACACATCTTGGATGACCTGGCTTCTCTTTGGCCTGAAGTGCGGGCTGTATGTTGCCTTTGCCATTTTGGTGTTCCCAAGGGTGGGACGCTGGTTCCTGCGTCGCTACCAAGACGGTGTCATGCAGTTCATCTTCATCTTGACTCTCGTCTTCATCAGCGCTTCGTTGGCCAAGATGGTGGGTCTCGAAGGACTGCTTGGAGCGTTCCTTGCAGGCTTGATAGTCAACCGTCTCATTCCCAAGACAAGTCCCTTGATGTCGCGCCTCGAGTTTGTGGGCAATGCGCTCTTCATTCCATATTTCCTGATTGGAGTGGGCATGATTATCGACATAGGCATCCTCTTCCGCCATCCCGAAACGCTTTGGCTGGTCGCAGTCATGGTTGTGACGGGCATGTTCTCCAAGCTGATTGCCTCGGCTATCATGGCTTGGACGATGGGAGAGGGCAGGAACAGTATGTGGCTGATGTTCGGTCTGACGAATGCTCACGCTGCTGGAGCCCTCGCCATCGTAACCATCGGAACTGCTCCAGGCGTGGAACTCATGAACAACGAAGTGCTTGGCGGCACCGTGATGCTCATCCTCTTCAGTTGCCTGATTAGCGGTTTTGCTACAAACAAAGGGGCGAAGCAGTTGGCTTTGAGTGATACGTCGCTCGAAGACAACAGGGGTTCGTATCACGGTAAATGCCTGATTACGTATAGCCAGGAAGATAACGTGGATGTGATGACGCAGCTCGCCATCCTCATCCGCAACCCTTTCATACCCGATAGCCTCATGGGATTGTGTGTCGCTTATGACAACGGTCAACAGACAACCGATAACAGTCACATGAAAGGACGTCGTTTGCTCGAGCAAGCACAGATGATTGCAGCCGCTGCCGACGTGCCTATGGCGACCTTGAACCGCATGAGCACGAACATCGCTGGCGGCATCCTCCACACCATGAACGAGTATGATTGTGGCGAAGTCATCGTTTGCCTGACCGACAGAACGACCGGAATGGCCAAGTCCTCTTTGGGAAGCGTGATAGATAACGTGGTGAACGGCACTCACAGAGAAGTGATGGCGGTTCGTAGCATCGTGCCTCCTGGAACCATTCGACGCGTCGTTATTGCCGTTCCGCAGAAGGCAGAATACGAAGTCGGCTTCTATAAATGGCTGGAACATATCTGCAGAATAGGCGAGGAGCTTGACTGTCATTTGGAATATCATGCTCATGCCGACACATTACCTTATATTAAGGGATACATGGAGCAGAAGCACAGTCACGTCCGCTCCCATTATTTCGAGATGAACCGATGGATGCAATTCCTCAATTTGAGGCACGATATGGACCTGAGCTGCATGCTTGTTGCGGTGACGGCACGACCTGATTTCATCTCCTATCAGAACAGCTTCGAGGAACTTCCCTTGCTTATTCATCGCTATTTCAGTCATACGAGCGTCATGTTGCTGTTCCCTGACCAATGGGGCGAGCCGCAGGAAAGCATCTCAGTCTTCACGCCTAATGGCACAGCAGTACAGCGTCAGCCTCGTTCTCTTGGTGGCTTGATACGTCGGCTCTTCTTTACGGCAGGTCGTTCGGCATTGGTTCTGCTGGCATTCTTGCTGCCATTCCTTGCAGAAGCACAAAGGCCTCGATTCGACAAGATGTCGCCAATGGTGAGATGTGCAGCTCTAAATGAATTCAAGATTCAAGATTCAAGGTTCAATAGCAGTCGCCAAAAGAGCGCTTCCTCAACGACAGAGCGAGGAGGGAACATGCTTACCCTCATTCAATCCAGCAGCGAAGAGGCCCTCAAGCAACATGGTTGCCGCATCTATCATCATTGGGGAGACGTCTATGCCGTAAGCGTTCCGAAGAGAGAACTTGCAGCTCTTTCGCTTCGGAATGAAGTGACGCGAATAGAATGCGGCAGGGTTTGTGATGCTCTAACCGACACATCAGCCATCGTTACGCGTTCCGACCTCCTTCGCACAGCCACTCCTTCTCGCCCAGCATATACAGGTAAAGGTGTTGTCGTGGGTGTGATGGATATCGGTTTCGACTTGACCCATCCGTCGTACTACAGTCGTGACCTCAGCACTTATCGCGTCAAATCGTTCTGGGACATGCTTGATTTTGAGGGACAAGAGACGGCGGACAACGGACAACAGACATGCTTTAGCTCGACGAAGTCAACGGTTTATGGGATGGAACTGCCTGTCGGGAAGGCTTATACTTCTGAGGAAACGATACTCCAGAAAGCTTGTTCCTCCGACAGTCACCTGCAATATCATGGCACGCATACATCCACGACGGCTGCTGGAAGCGGGTATGATTCGCCCTATATCGGAATGGCTCCCGATGCTGACATCTGCCTTGTAAACAATGCCGTAACGAGTGATAAGGAACTTGTCCCAGATTCTCTTTGGGAAATGTATGGTGCCGCAATCGACTTGCTTGGCTTTGAGTACATCTTCCGCTATGCTGATGAGGTGAACAAACCATGCGTCATCAGTTTCAGCGAAGGCTCTCACGAGGACCTTTATGGCGAGGCTAAACTCTATAGTATCGTGCTCGATAGTTTGGTTCGCCCTGGGCGTATCATCTGTACGGCAGCAGGCAATCAGAGCCATCACCACACATATATGCCTAAACCTGTGGGTAAGGAACGAGCCTCGGCGCTCATCTCGCCTTCTGGCAGCACCACATATATGATGCTTCGCAGTCGTGGCTCATTCAACATACGCCTCGATATCATGCAATCCCCCACCGAGCCGCTCCTAAATTATGAGGTGTCGCTCGACGATATCCTTGCCACGCAGGACAGCCTTCTCGTCGATACTGTAACCGCAGGCAACTTTACCTTTGAGCTCATCTTTGGCACCTATGACTGCTGTTACGATGACAGTCAGCTCGTTACTGATGTTGTTTTAAACAAGATAGGCAAGGGAAACCTACTCACCATTCAAATGGGGATGAGCATCAGCGGCGCAGAAGCCGAGGTCGAGGTCTTTCAGGAAATAGGATACCTCGATTACAAACCGTTCTATCCCGATTATCCCGATGCAGAGAATACTCATAACATCCTCTATCCTGCCACAGATCCAAACGTCATTTGCGTGGGCGCAACCTCATATAGGACAGGATTCTTCAACTTTGACGGCACGTGGGTGAAAGACGACTGGGGAACAGACGGAGTCGTAGCGCCCTTCAGCAGTAGAGGTCCTACCCTCGCAGGCCACATCAAGCCCGATGTCGTCGCACCCGGCACAAATGTCGTTGCTGCCTTCAGCAGCTACTATTCCGAAGCTAATCCCGACGATAATATCTTGAAGAACGATGTCAGCCGCTTCACCTTCAACGGTCGCAATTATTCTTGGTCGGCGCAAGGGGGGACCAGCATGGCTTGTCCCATCGTGGCGGGCATCATAGCACAATGGTTGGAAGCTATTCCCTATTTGACCAGGGAGCAGGTCATCGACGCCTTCCAAGCAACCTGCCGACGTCACGACCCCTCGCTCGTTTACCCCAATAACGACTATGGTTATGGCGAGATAGATGCCGAGGCGGGACTGCTTTTCCTGCTTGAACATCCTGACGGAGTCCAAATACCAATCCAAAGTACAAGTTTCGACGGGACAGCTATCTATAATCTTGCAGGTCAACGGCTTGCTCGACCTCAAAAAGGCATCAATATAATAAATGGAAAAAAGATTCTAAGATGATTGAAGTACAAAATATAAAGAAAAGCTTCGGCAGCCTCGAAGTGTTAAAGGGCATTGACCTGCAAATCCAGCGGGGCGAAGTGGTTAGCATAGTCGGACCAAGCGGTGCAGGCAAGACCACCCTGTTACAGATTATGGGCACTCTCGACAAGCCAGATTCTGGCAGCGTCATTGTGGACGGCATAGATGTCATGAAGCTCACTGACGCCCGCCGCTCAGCCTTCCGCAACAAGCATATGGGTTTCGTCTTCCAGTTTCATCAACTCCTGCCTGAGTTTACTGCCCTCGAGAATGTCATGATGCCTGCACTCATCGGCGGCGTCTCCAAGCGGGAAGCCCGCCATAGAGCCGAAGAGTTACTCGACTTTATGGGGCTTGTTCAGCGAGCGTCGCATAAGCCCAATGAACTGTCTGGCGGCGAAAAACAGCGAGTGGCAGTCGCCAGAGCCCTCGTCAACAAGCCCGATGTCGTTTTTGCAGATGAACCCAGTGGCTCGCTCGATAGCCAAAACAAACAGGAACTTCACCGTCTTTTCTTCGACCTTCGCGACCAAATGGGGCAGACTTTCGTCATTGTTACTCATGACGAACAACTCGCAGACCTCGCCGACCGAAAAATTTCTATGCAAGACGGGAAAGTAATAACATTTGCTTAATGTTTCAACCTTTTGCCCCCGTCCTTTATGATGATGCCTTTATAGCCAGTTGGAACTTGTTGCCCAGCAAGATTATACGCTCCCTTTAATATCGTATTCGTTTGGACGGAAGAGACACCTGTAGGGTCAGGCTTGATGAGGTTGAGCGGTATCCATGTTGCAGGTTTTGTGGACAAGGCGTCGGGGATGCGCTCGACAATTTGTGCGGAGCCGTCGCCTGTCGTTATTTCTAGGTTGCAAGTCAGGAGTTGCCCTATCGGTGCTGCACTTAAACCTATTGCGGTCCAAGGGATGGCCAGCTCAATGAGGTAGTTTGATGCCACTATCGAACTGGCTGATCTGACTCCTTCGGCTGTAGCTTCCTTCCAATCGGTGCCGTTTCCCTTGCAAATAGAGAGGGTGGCGTCGGGCAAGATGTCAAACCGATATGCTGTGCTTGTGGGCTGATCCGTGCTGCGCCCTTTGCTCTCGAGATAGAAGGTGATGCCGTCGGGGTAAGGCTGCTGGGAGCGAGCGTGGGGGCGGAATACGCGGCAGATGAGATAAAGGCTATCAAGGTCGTAAGCGAAATCGGTATAGGTGAATGTGCCGGTTTCTGTGCCCATGGGTACTTGGCGCGCGTTGGTGTGATAATAGGTGTCTTCAGTCGTGAGTCGTCCATCGATTTTCGGTGTGGCGAAGGGCACTTGGAACTTGCTCATTGGATAGCCCTTTGTCATACAGACCTTGCCATCGAGGCCGCCTACTGCCACGACAATGCCTGTATCAATGACAGCTAAGGAGTTCCACCAACTGCCTTTCGTGGTGCCTTGATAGAACGGTCGTGACATAGCCTTGAAGTCCTTGGCTTGTTTGTTGCCGACATAAACATACATCTTCATATTGTCACCATCTCCATAGGTGGATTGGTGGGAGAGGACGGTTTCGCCGCTGGGCAGAGTGCGCAGGTAGGGCGCTCCACCTTTGGCCATGGGGCAGTAATTGTAGTTTATGGAACAGTCGCGTTGTGAGCTGGTGCCGTTCACATAGGTGCCATTTTTCCAATTATTGGAGAGTGGGGTGCGGACGGTTGTTGGCAAGAAATCTTTGATGTCGCTCCAACCATTATCTTCGATAGCAACAACTATGTTTTTTCTGTCGCTGAGCAGTACGGGAACAGGCATTCCATCGCGGAAACCGCTGCGATATGAGATGCGTTGTGGTTCTGTCCAGGTCAATCCACCATCAAAACTGCGGCAAAGGGAGATCTGTTGCTCGCCAGTTGTGGTATAGGGACTTTCGTCAGCAAAGTAGAGTTGCAGCTCGCCGTTGGGCAGTTCGAGGAAGGATGGCTCCCAGCAGCCGTTCTCGAAGGTATAGTCGGCATCATATACAAATATCTCGTCGCTCCATGTTTTACCGTTGTTAGTGCTTCGGCGCAAACGGATGCCAAAATGTCTGTCCTCTGTATAAGGGGTGGATGGTCTTGGATTGTAGCCAACGATAATGGTGCCGTCGGAGAGTTGGATGAGATCTGGGACGCAGTTTGGCGTATTGTTGCTGTTTGGTGCAATGAGTTTGGGTGTTGTCCAACTCTGTCCTTTATTAGATGAGAAACTAATCTTGATGCCTCCGCTCTCGCAGCAAGCCAAGAGTCGCCCGTCTTGCAATTCAATCAAGCGTCCATAGCCTCCTCCGTCGAAGATGGTGACGGGCGTGCGCGAATCCCAGAAGATGCGCATGCCGTTGTATCGAGCCACGGTGGCCGAAAAAGAAGTGTAAGGCGCAAGGAACAAGAGTAATGTTGCAAGAGCTTTTCTCATCGTATTAGTGTCTTTTTGCCTTCTTTAATGAAGATGCCTTTTTGCCATTTATCATTTAACCATTTACCATCTACCATTTTGCCGCTGAGGTCGTAGATATGGCTCTGCTGTCTTTCATTCTCAAGACTTGAATTAATGCCCAAGGCTTCTTCATCGAAAATGAAGTTTATCAGTCCGCCACTCGATTCGCTTATCTCTGAAATGGAATGGTGCATCACCATATCTCCCTCAGCATTCAGGTTGTAGAGCTCTGTGGCTGGGGTGGAATATTCGTTGAGTTCTGTTTTCCTGGATGTTCCGGGCCATGGGTCGCCAGCCAATGTTCCGGAATAGAGGATGTTGTCGGCAGGGATGATGGTCATGCGTTGGTGCGAGCGAATGGTATTGACGGTATTCTCGGTCCAAGCTGTTTCGTCATAATCGACGTGCAAGATGAGAAGCCCATGCCCGCCAAGATTTCTGTCCCACCCTTGCTTTTGCCGGTTTTCGAAGAGGTAGTACTCGTCTGCCTTGCCGCTGTTTCTTAATATATAACAGGTTGGTTGGGACGTGAGGGCTGGCATGTCGGTGATTGCGACAGGTTCGAGAAGTTCTATTGGTTGGAGCCATCCGCAGAACATTCGCTCATAACTTGTGAAGCCGGCAGGATTCCCTCCGTTTCCGTTATATTCGCCATAATCCATGATGCTCCAGGTGTTCATGCCGAAGTTTCCGCCATCGGTATCGTAGAAGTCGGGCAGACCAAAACAATGAGAGAACTCGTGGCAGGCCGTTCCGATACCTGCAATGTTGTTACCAGTCTTGCCTCTCAGCTCAGCGCTGGTTGCATAGCTATTTATGAGAACTCCGTCAACAAGGACAGGTCCATTGCCATCTTCCTCTTCTTGAGCTTCGGCAAGTGTCCAGGCATGCGACCAAATGTCTGAATCAGAATGGCTTTGTGCCTCGTCGTAACCGGAATGTATGAGGAAGATTTGTTCCACCTCTCCGTCGCCGTCCCAGTCATATTGGCTGAAGTCCACCTTGTCGTCAATCATCCGGACGGCTTCTGCGACCATGACGGCAGGGTGGATGTCGTCGCCGTTTTCGTTGTTGTCGCCGTAATAGGATAGGGGTTGACTCATTGTAATTGGGCCGATGACGTCGAATGAGAAGTCGAATCTGCCGTAACTTTGCCCAAGGAAGTAGTCGTGGACGGAGCCTACGTTTATGTCGTCGGTATAACCTTCTTCGTTGAAAAAGCGTTGGAAGTCAGCATTGTTGTAGTGAAAGGGTACTTCCGGAAATTGAACCAAGATGACCAGCCCGCGTTTGCTGCCGGTCATAGCTTGCTGCACTTTTCTAGTTCTTGAGGCAAATCGTTTTGTTCGGGATGCTTGACGTTTGAGGTTCTTTGCTCTCCATCTTTCATGAAGTTTTTCGGCATCAACGAAATGGGCAATACCTTTTTCGTCTAGTTGCAGGCATTTGCCGTCGTCGGTTTGGAGGGAATGCATGGTCTCATCGCCCATCCAGGTCGCCTCTATGGTCGAACCATCCTTGAGTGTCAGGAGGCATCGTTCCCGTTTTGCAGGAACAGCAACCAACGCCATAGAATAAATGGCAGAGATGAGAAGCAAAAAGACTTTCAGCATTCGAGTGGACTTATTGAATAATCAGTTTCTTTATCTTTCCGTTTGGACGTCGGATGAAGAAGATTCCATGCCTGAAAGATAATTTGCGAAGCTGGTCGCCATAGCATTCGCCCACGAAACGGCCGCTTATGTTGTAGATGCGAACGCGTTCAGTGCTCTCGGTAATTTCGGATATTGCATCCGGATCTGCTTTGAAGGTCTCGCTTTCTGTCCATTCACTATTGCGATATGAGTCGCTAATGGCTTGAACGGCATAGGTGTAATTGACGTCGGCTTGAAGGTCGTCGAATCGGAAGGAATTTGTCGCAATGCTGTCTTGTTCCAGCACCAACTCGCCTTCGCACCAAAGTTGCAGGTTGTAGAGTTCTGCTTCTGGTGTAGGCTCCCATACGGCTGTCGTGCTGCAGGGCAAGGTGTTCTCGAAGGTCAGACCCGTAGGAGCGTCGAGTGTTCCGAGTGGCATCACCTTGACCGTAATGACGCCCTCTTCCGATTCCTGAATATCGACGAGCGGTTTATGCATAAGACCACCCTGGAAGACAGTACTTGCGGGCAGAGATTCGTCGGTCAGTTCGTGGTTTTCCGTTATGCCTGGATAGGGATTGCCAAGCAAACTGTTTTTCCATTCATTCGATGATGTGGCGTTGTTGGAGCCGATGAGACTGTTGTTGGCAGGGATGATGGTCAGGTACTGATGGTTCGGATTGACGTTGACATTATTGAGGTTCCATACCTGCTGATTGAAATCGACGTGATAGACCAGCATTCCGTGCCCTCGATTCGAGCACAAGCCCCAGTCCCAACTGAGCGCTTGACGGTTGTCGAGGATGTAGTATTCGTTGGGATTGGCGTCGTTGACCAGCTTGTAGCCCTTTCCTCCCTGGTCGAAGGGATAGATGTGGAGCGTGCTGGGCGAGTTGACGGTTTCTGTCTGTTGCCATCCCATGAACTCGCGTTCGTAAGCTGTATAGCCAACGGGAACCTTTGCTTGTCTTGTGTACATGCCATAATCCATAATGCTCCAGTAGTCGAGGCCGAAAGCGACGCTGTTTTTGTCGTAGAGGTCGGGCAGTCCGAGGGCGTGACTGATTTCATGTACTACTACCCCGATACCGTCTGGTTGCCATGCAGTAATGCGTCCATTCTCTTGAGCCACGGGTCGCATTTCGCAACTTGACGAGCAACCGGAAAGCTTTATGTTGTTGATGGTATATGCCACGGGCAGTTCCTGAGGCCAGATAGTGTTCTTGTCGCCGTAGCTGTTTGTGTAGTTCTGGCCTAGACCTGCATAGATGATGACGCACATATCGACGTTACCATCACCATTGTTGTCGAATAGCGACCAATTGTCGTGAAGCGTTAATGCCTTGGTGAACGACTCTTTGACGAAATTATTGTAGTACAAGTCCTTCGTGTTGCCACTTTGCATTCCGTAATAGCTGTAAACGCTGTCAAGTTCGACGGGCCCGATGATGGTAAATTCCGGCTGGAACTGTCCCCCGCTTTGGTCGATGAAGTACTGCCTGACGCATCCCAAGTTGCTTTCGGCATCGTAAGTTCCCGTGGCGGTATAGGTGTTTGTGCCGTTGAAGAAGTCGTCATAGAAAGCATTTACCCGTTCGTTTGTCCTTGCAACAGTGAACTGCTTGTCCTTGAAGGCTGCCAGAATGACGGGAATCTTCTTGACGCCAAACGGCTGCACCAGGGCCGAGGCGACGCTTCCCACCTTTTTCCCCCTGGCATAGCGAGGAAGCTGTGGAAGGGTGGCAAGGAATTCTTCGCGAGTGAGGCCAGTAGCGTGGAAGACCGTATCCCAGTCGAGAATCACCTCGCCATCGTCGGAGAGAAGGTAATCGAAATCCTCGTCGCCATAAGCCGTCACGGTTACGGTTCGTCCGTCGTCGAGGGTCACGCTTCTGCGAATTCTCAAGGCCGGAACAGCCAGAATCCACAAGGTCAGGCTGGCGAAGAAGAAACTTATGATGTGTCGTTTCATTGTTTGCACATGATAATCTGCGTGCAAAAGTACGATTTTTTAGCTTTTAATGCAAAAAAAGACACCATTTATTTGCAGGTTAAGCATAAAGTGAGTAATTTTGCACCACATTTTGAGGTAAGCGATAAAATCGTAAATCTCAAATTGTCCAATTGTAAAAGACTTTGGGGGATTAGCTCAGCTGGCTAGAGCGCTTGCATGGCATGCAAGAGGTCATCGGTTCGAGCCCGATATTCTCCACAAGGGTTATTCCGTTGAGGCCTGTCACATTTGTGTCAGGCTTCAACTCTTTTTATGCCGCCATTCTAAACTACCCCCACGTTAACCTTGCGAACGCGACGAGTCATCTCCAGCTGGAGATTTCTGGCATCCTCCAAAAAAGGAAAGCCCCTCGGGGCGATGTCGGCCTTCTTGGTGCCAGGCTTGCTGCTGGCGATGTAGATACTGTAGTGTAGTTAATCATATTTGTTTTTTTTTGTGATTAAAGATTAAAGAATAAAGATTAAAGTTTGGTTGTTTTGCCGTGGCTATAACCGTCAGTCTTAATCCGTAATCATTAATCCGTAATCTTGTTAAACCATACTGTCGTTTTTCTCATTTCGATGTGTCGAATTGCGCACTTCGACGTGTCGCCATGAAGAACTTGACAGGAGTTATTTCTTAACTCACTGCAAAGGTACGGCGGGAAACGCGGGTAGAAAAGTTTGAATTTCTACTTCTTCGAAAAAATTTCTGGGGGCAGAAAAAGAGAGCAACATTACAACATTACAACCATTACAACTGTAATCCGAGACACGCCCCCTGCTATATATATAATCAATTAAGCAGAATATTCTCCTTAAATAATATAGAGACCGAACTTCCTCTCAAAAACGGCTGTAATGTTTGTAATGTTGTAATGCTACCTAGAAAAAAATCTCGCAAAAAAAGTAGAAAAATAAACTTTTCTACCTGCGTTTCCCGCCGTACCTTTGCAGTGTGAAAGATGCGAGCTAAAACGCGTAAAAGTGCGCAATTTAACACGTTAAGCCAGCAAAATTCACACGCGACGATGCCCAACGTTGCACGAGAGAATTAACCCGCGAGTTGAGAGCCGAGGTGTTGAGAGACTCAAAACAGACTCTAAACTAAAAACTAAAAATTAAGATAGGAGATAGAAGGATATTCATTTATTTTTCATATCTTTGCATCGCAATTACTTAGATTTACAACAATGAAAAGGTGTCTGCTGCTTCTGTTTAATTTTGTCGCGCTTGTCGCCCATTCGCAGACGATGATGGAGTGGGACGATGTCAGCATCACGAGTTTGAACCGCATCGAGAGCCACGACCTCAGCATCCCTTTCGACGATGTTGACGATGCCCGCTCGCAGGATTTGTCCCGCTCGCCTTACTTCCTCGACCTGAACGGTACCTGGAAGTTCCGTTGGAGCGCTTTGCCAAGCAAGGTTCCGAGTGGTTTCTATGCCGACGACTACAACGTGAGCAGCTGGGACAATATCACTGTTCCGATGCCCTGGCAGATGTATGGTGTTCGAAACGGCAAGAGCTGGGACAAGCCCCTCTACATCAATACGCGTTATCCCTTTACCTATACGAGCGATTACTCCGTAATGGCCTCGCGTCCAAGCGATTATACCTATAACGAACAGATGAAGAACCCCGTCGGATGCTATCGTCGCACTTTCACACTTCCCGAGGGTTGGCTGGCGAGGAAGACTTTCATCCGCTTCAACGGAGCAGGTCACGGCTACTATGTTTGGGTGAATGGGCAGTTCGTGGGCTATGCCGAGGACTCTTATCTGCCGAGCGATTTCGACATCAGCAACTTCGTTCGCGAGGGCGAGAACAATGTCTCCGTGCAGATTTATCGCTTCACAAGTGGCTCTTTCCTCGAGTGTCAGGACTATTGGCGGCTGACGGGCATTACGCGTGACGTCTATCTCTGGTCGGCTCCAGACAAACGAATTGGCGACTTCTTCTTCCAGACGACAAGGCTTGCTGCTAACGGAACTTCCGGACAGGCGAAGTTGGATGTTACCCTGGAAGGTGGTTCGCCAAGCGGCATGAAGTTGCAAATGACGATTAGCGACGGGGCAAACGTGGTGAAGGAAACGACCAGGTCGCTCACGACCACTTCCAACGTTAGCCAAACCTTCTCTTTTTCTGGTGTGGAATGCTGGAGCGCAGAACGTCCCAAACTCTATGACTTGACCCTTCGCCTGCTGGATTCCGAGGGAACTTTGGTCGATATGCGAACCTGCAAGATTGGCTTCCGTACGGTAAGCATCCGCACGGATGGCGCTCTGCTCATTAATGGCAAACGTCTTGTGGTTCATGGGGTTGACCGTCACGACTTCAGTCAAGAGACGGGTCGAACCGTCAGCCGAGAAGAGATGCTGCAGGACGTCCTGACGATGAAGCGGCTGAATGTGAATGCGGTCCGTACGAGCCACTATCCAAACAATCCCTATTTCTACGAGCTTTGCGACCAATATGGGCTCTACGTCCTTGCCGAAGCAGATGTGGAATGTCACGGAAACACGGGCCTGAGCAGCGTTGAACTCTTCCGCCAGCCAATGGTGGAGCGCAACCAGAGGCAGGTCCGCACCCTTCGCAATCATGTTTGCATCTTCGGTTGGAGTGCCGGAAACGAGAGTGGAGGCGGCAATAACTTCCAGAGCGTCATGCAAGCCATCAAGGCGCTCGACACCTCTCGCATCACGCATTATGAGGGAAACAGCCAGTGGAGCGACGTCTCGAGCACGATGTACGGCAGCAATAGCAACATGCTCTCTACGGCTAAGAGTCGTATGGGAAAGACTGGACAGCGGCCTCACATCCAATGCGAGAACACCCATGCTATGGGTAACTCGATGGGCAACCAGATTGATTACTTCAGGGACATCTACGAACCTTATCCTGCAATGGTTGGCGAGTTCGTGTGGGACTGGAAAGACCAAGGCATCAGGATGCCCGTTCCTGGCAAAACGAATCAATATTACTGGGCTTATGGCGGCGACTTTGGCGACAATCCGAACGACGGAAGCTTCTGCTGCAATGGCGTCGTCTTGGCAGATTGTACACCGACGGCAAAGAGCTTCAATATGAAGGGCGTTTATCAGCCTCTCGACGTCCTGCCTCTTGATGTGGAACAAGGCAAGTTCCGGATTAAGAATAAACTTCAGCAGATTAACTTCAACGGCTATGATGTTCAGTATGTTATAAGTGAAGATGGAATCAAGGTAGCCGGCGGTATGCTGCCCGATTTGGACCTCGCTCCTTGGGACAGTACGACGATTACCATTCCCTATGAAGGCATCACGTTCAAACCCTCGTCTCGCTACACGATTCGCTTCTCCACAACCCTTCGCGAAGCAACACCTTGGGCAGAAGTTGGCTATGAAGTGGCCGCTTCGGAAGCAATCATTCGCGAGGCAACGTCTCTGCAACCCTATCAATACGAAGGCTCGGACACCCTTTCCATCAGCGGCACCTCGTCCAGCAGGACTGTTAAGGGCGCGAACTTCAGCGTGACGTTCTCCGGAGGTACACTCTCGAGGTATGTCCTCGCAGGCACTACCCTCATCAATCAGCCCATCAAGCTCAACACTTTCCGCATTCCTACGGAAAACGACAAAGCGCAGGAGGGCAACTGGGAGACACTTGGCGTCCGCTCGTTGACGATGAGCACAGGCAGTTGGGAAGTAGAGAAAGACGAAGATAATCATTGGATACAACTCTCAATTACAGACACTTACAAGACCAGCACATCTGCCCTCGTTTTTACCGTCAACAAGCAGTTCCGCGTCTATCCCGACGGCACGATTAGCGTCAGCACGGTAACGACGCCAAACGTCGAAGGTGCTGTCCTGCCGAAGCTGGGCTTCCGTTTTGAGATGCCTAATGCGGCAGAGAACATCACGTGGCTTGGCAGAGGACCGTTCGACAGTTATCGAGACCGCAATTATGCCGCTCATCTGGGCATCTATCATAGCACCGTTACAGAGCAATGGACGAACCATATCCGTCCACAAGAGACTGGAAACAAGGAAGATGTGCGTTGGCTGGCAGTCACGACGAATGCAGGAAAAGGCCTGCTCTATGCTGCTCCAAGCGGAATGGCAACTACCGTAGGACATTGGCGGGCAGAAGAGATTTACACGAGCCGCAGCAATCGTAAGGGTCATCCCTACGAGGTGACGTTCCCCAAAGCTACCGTCGTCTCGCTCGATGCTTGGAATCGTGCTCTTGGCAATGCAAGTTGCGGACCTGATGTGCTGGATAAATACGAGCGTAAACTCGTGCAAACGCCTTTCTGCTTCATGATTATGCCGATTCTGGAAGCCAGTTCCGATACCATCCTTACCCAGCGAGGCTGTGTCGGAATGCCTGTCTGCCAACCCGTTCGCTTTGGCGACGACGGCCACGGATATGCGCTGTTGAGTTCCGACAATCCGGAAGGTACCATAATATATTATAGTATAGACGGCAGCGACTTCCAGCCTTATTCCGAGCCCATCGATATGCGTCAGGGCGGCACCTTGCAAGCTTATGCCTTCAGAAACGACTTGGCTCCAAGCATTATCGGCGAGAAGACGTATGGCTTCTTTGTGGACAAGAGCCTTTGGACCATCTACAGTTACGACAGTCAGCAGGGCGGCAACGAGTTGGCAGCCTATGCCATTGATGGCAACGAGAGCACGATTTGGCACACACGCTACTCTGGCACTACTCCCGAATGTCCCCACGAACTGGTGATTGACATGAAGCAGACCTATCGCATCACTTCCTTCTCTTATCAGGGGCGCAAGGACGGTTCGAATGGGCGCGTATTGCGTTATGAGGTTTATTTCAGCCCGAGTCCTTATCTGTGGGGCGAGCCTGCTGCCAGCGGTACATTCAGTAACACGTCGGACAAGCAGACGGTCTGCATTCCCAGCAAACCCGAAGCCCGATACATGAAGTTCTTGGTGCGTTCCGTCGTCGATGATAAAGCCTACGCTTCTGCAGCCGAATTGTATGTCGAAGCAGAAGCTCTCGTGCCACCAAGCAT
>ONSR01000063.1 GCA_900320565.1 uncultured Prevotellaceae bacterium | reverse complement strand
TAACAAATACTGGCGAAGCAACTTTTTATCACTGTTCAAATCTGACCACTGTCACCATACCTGAGAGTGTAACAACCATCGGTGCAGGTGCTTTCTATGAATGTTATAGCCTCACCTCTATCAACATACCAAATGGCGTGACAACTATTGGTGAAGATGCTTTTTGTTTTTGCATTGGTTTGACTTCAATCACCATACCAAACAGTGTAACAAATATTGGCAGCAATGCTTTTTATTTTTGTGGTGCGTTGAGTTTTATGGAAGTTGAAGAAGGTAACACTATCTATGATTCGCGAAACGATTGTAACGCGATCATTGAAACGGCGACAAATACACTAATTAGAGGATGTCAGAATACTATCATTCCTGATGATGTAACAAGTATCTGCGATTATGCCTTCAATGGTTGTGCCACACTGACTTCAATTGCTATACCAAGTAGTGTAACAACAATCGGAGAGGACGCATTCTATTTTTGTGGTCATGTCCTTACTTCGATTAAAGTAGACGAGAGTAATGTCGTTTATGATTCGCGAAACGATTGCAATGCAATTATTGAGACGGGAACAAATACATTAATTAGAGGTTGTCAAAATACAATTATACCAAATGATGTGACAAGCATAGATGCTGGTGCCTTCTCTGCTTGTGTTAATATGACTTCAATTACTATACCAAATAGTATAACAAAAATCGGTGACTACGCTTTCGAATACTGTTATAACTTAAAAGAAATATATTGTTATGCGGAAGAAGTGCCAGATATCAACTCAAATGCATTCTATAATATTGATTGTTTTGATGCAAATATAAAAAGTAAAATTGTATTGGTTGTTCCAGACAATGCAGTTGAACGATATAGAGCGCATCCCGTCTGGGGACAATTTGTTATAGAGACACCGACTGGAATCAGTGAAATTAAAAATGACACATTGAAAAACATAGGTCATACCCCCATATTCAATTCTTCTGGCCAGCGCTTGAGCAAGATGCAGAAAGGCATCAACATCATTGGCAGCAAAAAGGTTTTGGTTAAATAGCTCTCATTCCTTATTAAACAAATAGCAGGAAGCTACAAAGGTGCAGCTTCCTGCTATTGTTTTTTATGCAGTTTTATCTGCTTAATCCTTATTCGCTTCTTTCTCCTCGTCGAATGTAAACGTTATGGGGTTCTTCACTTTCTCGTCGAGCAAAGCAAAGTCGAGTACATCCTGAATGTCCGAGGCATAGTGGAAAGTTACGCCTTTCAGGTATTCTGCCGGAATCTCGTCGATGTCTTTCTTGTTGTCTTTGCAAAGGATAATGTCCTTGATGCCAGCCCGTTTTGCTGCGAGAATCTTTTCGCGGATACCACCTACGGGAAGCACTTTTCCGCGAAGGGTTATCTCGCCCGTCATGGCCAGTTCCTGACGCACTTTCCTTTGGGTAAGGGCAGAGGCGATGCTTGTTGCCATTGTGATGCCGGCACTTGGTCCGTCTTTGGGGACAGCACCTTCCGGAACGTGGATATGGAGGTTGTAATTCTCGAAGATACGGCTATCGATGTTCAACTGGTCGGCATGGGCTCGGATGTATTCGAGGGCCAGCAGAGCGCTTTCTTTCATGATGTCGCCCAGGTTGCCGGTTAGGGTTATCTTGCTGCCTTTACCCTTGCTCACGCTTGTTTCGATGAAGAGAATTTCGCCGCCAACACTGGTCCAAGCCAAACCCGTCACAACGCCTGCATAGCCATTGCCCTGATAGGTGTCGCGACTGAAAATGGGTTTGCCAAGCAGTTCCTCGGCTTCTTCTTTCGAGATGGTGTGGTCGTTCTTCATCTCTTCTTTTGCAACTCTGAGCGCAACACGGCGGAAGAGCTTGTCTATCTGTTTCTCGAGGCCACGCACACCACTTTCGCGAGTGTAGTGTTCGATGATGAACTCCAAAGCGGGCTTGCCAATCTTGAGGGCTTTATGCTCGGCCAATCCGTTCTTTTCGCGGTTCTTGGGAACGAGGTGGCGACTGGCTATCTCAATCTTCTCTTCCGTGATATATCCGTCAACCTCAATGAGTTCCATGCGGTCGAGTAGGGGACGGGGAATAGCACTCGTGTCGTTAGCAGTGGCGATGAACATAACTTTGCTGAGGTCATAATCCAGGTCGATGTAGTTGTCGTGGAAAGCCACATTCTGCTCTGGGTCAAGCACTTCGAGTAGAGCCGATGACGGGTCGCCATGAACGGAACCGACCGACACTTTGTCTATCTCGTCGAGGATGAAGACAGGATTCGAACTGCCTGCTCTCTGCATGCCTTGGATGATGCGACCTGGCATCGCTCCGATATAAGTGCGTCTGTGACCGCGAATCTCGCTCTCGTCGTGAACGCCACCCAAACTCATCCTGACATACTTGCGGCCAAGCGATTCTGCGATGCTTTTGCCAAGACTTGTCTTGCCCACTCCTGGGGGGCCATAGAGGCAAATGATGGGGCTCTGGCGGTCTTTGCGCATCTTCAGGACAGCAAGATGCTCGAGGATGCGTTCCTTGACCTTTTCCATGCCGTAATGGTCGCGGTTGAGCTTCTTTTCGGCGCGTTTGATGTCGGTATTGTCTTTGGTACATTCGTCCCAAGGCAGCCCCACAACTGTCTGAAGATATTGGAGTTGCACGTTGTAGTCGGGCGACTGGATATTGATGCGGTTCAGCTTCGAGAGTTCCTTGTCGAAAATCTCTGCCGTCTGCTTGCTCCAATGCTTGCCCTCGGCTTTCTTTCTGAGGTTTGACACATCTTCCTGCCTGACACTCGACTCGTCCTTGTCGCCCAGCTCGCTTTGGATGTTCTGGACTTGCTGTCGAAGGAAGTACTCGCGCTGTTGCTGGTCGAGGTCGCTACGCGTCTTGTTCTCAATCTTGCGCTTGAGTTTCATCAACTCGATGATGTTGTTGGTGAACTGGATGGCTTGCTGGAGCCTTGACAGTTCGGTGGGGCAGGAGAGGAGCTGGTACTTCTGCTCGATTGTGAGTGGCAGGTAACTGCATATCGTATTGAGCATGAAGGTGGTCGGCTCCATGTTATTGATGTACTGAATGAGCTCATCAGGATAATCGTCGAGAATGCCCATCAGGTTTTGCGTGCGTTCCTTGAACAGGGCCAACATGGCTTTATACTCCGTTTGCTCGATGTTGTCGGGCATAGAATCGGTCATGCTTACAACTAGGCCTTCATAACTGCCTGCAACCAATCGGAGTTCTTGTATGCGGACTCGATTAAATGCTTGGAAAAGAGCATTGTACGAGCCATCAGGCATCTTCATCGTGTGGACAAGTTTGGCCACGACCCCAATGGGGTAGAGGTCATCGATTTGTGGCATTTCAACGTCAGGCACCTTTTGAGTCAGCAGTGCCACCAGCCCGTCTGTTCGCTCCAACTTGTTCAGGGTCTTTATGCTGTGCTTACGGCCAACGGTAATAGGGGAGACGGTACCCGGGAAGAAGATGTTGTCGCGAAGCATGATGACGGGCATATCGCCACCATGACTGGCATGCATCAGCTTGTCCGTCTCGCCCGACACTTCGGCCACAAAGGAAAAGGTTTTCTTATTGTTCTCAAACATATACATATCACTTGCAATGCATTTTAGCGCGGCAAAAGTACAAAAAAAAAGCCAAATTACGTGCGCGCATACAATTAAATATTGTAAATTTGCAGAGAAATAGAAAACAAAAGCAGAAAAACAACAAAGCTATAATCTTTAATCCTTAATCCTTAAATCAATAGTGTCAAACGACATTTTCCGTTTCAAGCAATTCTCTGTCCGTCACGACCGATGTGCCATGAAAGTGGGTACTGATGGCGTGTTGCTGGGCGCTTGGGGGGCGGTCGAGGGCAAACGAATCCTCGATATTGGCACGGGAACTGGACTCATTGCTCTGATGGCTGCGCAGAGGAATCCGGAAGCCGATGTGCTGGGCATTGACATTGACGAATCGGCCGTCGCTCAGGCAAGCGAGAATGTTGCTGAAAGTCCTTTCAGCAGGCAAATTGAATGCATCCTGCAAGATGTACTGACGTTCGAATCCGAGGCACCTTTCGACGCGATTCTCTGCAATCCGCCGTTCTTCACCGAAGACACTTTGCCAGACAACCGAAGCCGTGCTTTGGCGCGCAACAACAAGTGCCTGCCGTTCCCGCAGCTCATCAGGAAAGTGGCCGTGCTGCTTGCCGAGAACGGAACATTTTCCAGAAAACCGCCCCGCAGAACCTTGCTCGAGTTTTCACGGCAAAACAGGAGTTGCGAGATGCTAACGTTGCGCCTGGTTGCCGATGACGGAACCAGAAGTCAGCAATACAAGGAACTCACGAAAGACTTCTATCTATAAAAGTTATAATTGCAATTATGTTTAGTACGGAATTGAAGAAATGGGGGTTTAAGTCTGTAAAGATAGCAGAAAAGATGCTGAAAAGACGGCAAAAAAGACGGCAAAAAAGATGGTTGAAAAAGATGCTTTATCTCTTTATTTCGCTTGTCACAGTTGTCATTTTTGTCACGGCTGAAATTAGTGGCTCAATATGAGTAAGTTATGAAATGGTTCGTGACAAATACATGTGACAACAGGAAATTTACAATGTTCTGGGCATCGGTTCTTCTGTGGTGCAGAAAAGGTTTTCGGGCATTAATTTCGCAAAAACGGAGGCAGTCGAATTACCCAATTTAGCGTGCCGATATGCCCAATTTAGCGTGCCGATATGCCCAACTTAATGTGTCGAAGTGGCCAATTTAGCGTGCCGATATGCCCAATTTAGCGTGCCGATATGCCCAACTTAATGTGTCGAAGTGGCCAATTTCACGTGCCGAATTGGGCGATTTAACGTGCAGACTAGCTCTAAAGAGTCATGGAGTTGAGGAGTTTTTTTAAGGACATACTCCTTTGCTCCTAAACTCCTCAGAGATAAGTATTTATAAAGGGCTGTGACAAAAATGACACTTGTGACAATGTCACACAAGAGAGGTGCGGGTTCTGTTATATTATATAATTAATCAATTACATGACTTAATTATAATATATATAATACAGCCAACGATTTTTTCTCTCAAATGACACTGTCATTTTTGTCATTTTGTCACAAACGTTCTCTGCAAGCTCATACTTTTAGAAGAGGTTCAAATCCATGCCTAAAATTTCGGGGAAAATGCTTCTTGTTGATTCGATGTTTCTGCCCCGAATTGCAGACACCCCTAAAAACCCCTCTAATTTGCCCCAGAATCGCTTCAAATGCTTTCGACGTATATTTGATGCCTGAGGCAAAAATAATCGCTCTACGGTGCCTTAAAATTCGTTTTTAAAATTCAAAGAATTTTACGCCTCAAAACCAAGGGGAAAATTTAATATTAAATGGGAGTATAAGTGGAAGTATAAATGGAAGTATAAGTGGAAGCATCCAAAGCTATCGTCCAGCCAACTCGTTGGCTTTACTTCCTGCGCGACAGCGCTTTACTTCCTCTTATTACTTCCTCAAAATAAGCCCCTATTTGTGCCCGTGACAAAATGACAAAAGTGACATGTCACAAAAAGAGATACACAAATAAATCACCTTCTCTCATTGCGGATAAAGGGATTTTTCGTAATTTTGTAGGCACAAATAAATCACCTTCTCTCATTGCGGATAAAGGGATTTTTCGTAATTTTGTAGGCAGAAACTAACATTTATACATCATGAAACGATTCTTTTTACTGATTGCGGCTTCGTTTTGTGCCGCTTTGACTTGGGCAGACGTCACTTTGCCCGGATGGATGACCTCGAACATGGTTCTGCAACAGCGGACGAAGGTCCACCTGCAGGCAACAGCCAAGAAAGGTGCGACCGTGAAAATCACGCCTTCATGGGACGGTAAAACAGTGAAGGTGGTTGCCGACAAACAAACTGGAGTATTCGGATTTGACCTTGATGTGCCGTCTGCTGGCGGTCCATTTACATTGACTTTCGACGACGGCAAGAAACTTGTTCTCGACAACGTGATGGCCGGCGAGGTGTGGTTCTGCAGTGGTCAGTCGAACATGGAAATGCCCGTAAAGGGATGGGGCCAAGTGCTGAACTACGAGCAGGAGGTGGCCAACGCCAACCATCCGCTCATCCGCCTTTTCCAGGTTAAGAAGGTTGTGGCACACACGCCTCAGACAAGCGTTCCTCTGGGACACACGAACGGCTGGGCTGTCTGCTCGCCGGAGATGGTGGCCGAATTCAGTGCTGCGGCTTATTTCTTCGCTCGCGAGGTATCGGAAAAGCTGGGCATCGCGGTCGGTGTGGTCAACAGTTCTTGGGGCGGAACACCTGCCGAGAGCTGGCCAAGCATCGAGGCTCTGCAGAATGTAATGGGTTTCCAAGACCATATCAAAAGGTACCTTCAGACGGGTTTCGACGAAGATAAAATCAATCAGCTTTACCAAGACGAAAAAGCAGAGTGGATGCAAGACGCATTTGCCGGCGACCAAGGTCTCGACAAAGGCAATATCGACCAGGCAATTTGGGCCGCTACGGACCTGAACGAAACTGGCTGGCAGACTTTAGCTCAGCCTGTTCTTTGGAGCAAGGTTAATGCCCTGAAAGACTTCGACGGCATCGTCTGGATGCGCAAGGTGGTGGACGTTCCGGCCGCTTTGGCAGGCAAGGATTTGAAACTGAACCTTGGTGCCATCGACGACGAGGACATCACCTACTGGAACGGCCAACGCATCGGCATGAATGCCGGTTGGAATCGCGACCGCACCTATACCGTTCCTGGCAAACTGGTGAAGGCTGGCAAGAACGTCCTGACCATTCGCATCTATGATACTGGTGGCGACGGCGGCTTCTATAAGGATGCAAAAGACTTCGCTATTAGTGCAGGAACCACTTCCCTGTCGCTTGCTGGCGATTGGAGTTGGAAGAAAGGACTCGATGTCGCAAACGTCTCACACCCGAAGGACAAGACGGAACCTGTTGACCCCAGCAGTGCCTGGTATCCTGCAGGCCTTTACAACAGCATGGTTGCGCCGTTTCTGACGATGCCGATTAGCGGTTTCCTTTGGTATCAAGGTTGCTCGAATGTGGGTCGTGCCGTTCAGTACGAGAGCCTCTTCCAAGCCTTGATTCTCGACTGGCAGGCTCGCTTCAACAAGAATTCCGATGTGGCTCCCTACCCCAAGCCACAACCGGAGGGACCTCGCCGCTTCATGATGCAAAACAGCAACTCGAAAGCACTGCCTTTCTACTTCGTGCAACTTGCCAATTACTTGCAACGCAAACCCCTGCAACCCCAATCCGGATGGGCTGCTCTGCGCGATGCTCAACGCAAGGCTCAGCAGTTGGATGGCGTCGGGATGATGGTTAATATCGATATCGGTATGGCAAACGACATCCACCCCAAAAACAAGCAAGAGGTGGGCCGCAGACTAGCTTTGTTGGCACTCAATCGCACTTATGGCAAGGAAGAGCCTTGTGCCGCTCCAGAGTTCCTTCGGATGAATGTGACCGACGGAAAAGCCGTCCTCTCGTTCCTGCCCACTCCCGGTAGCGATATGCTGGAGGAAAACTTCGACATCAAGGGCTTCTCAATCGCAGGTCCCGACCACCAATGGCACGTTGCAAAAGCCTTTACAGAAGGCAATGGGCAGTTTGTCTGGAGGGTTGTGGTGGAATGTCCTGAAGTGCCCCACCCTGTTGCCGTTCGCTATGCCTGGGCCGACAATCCGGAATGCGACCTCAAGACCGTCTCCGGACTGCCTGTCGGACCCTTCCGAACAGACGATTGGGACGATATTAAGTAAAGCTTAATAGCTTATAGTTTAGTTGCTTAGTGGATTTATCGGCTATTTCGTGAGGTAGTTCGCCACTGCTTCGGCACAGCGCTCGCCATCCACTCCGGCACTCACAATACCGCCTGCATAACCTGCGCCTTCGCCACAAGGAAAGAGGCCTTCAACCCTGATGTGCTGCAAGGTCTCGCCATCGCGAAGAATGCGGACAGGACTGCTTGTTCGCGTTTCAATACCGATAACCGTTGCTTCGCTGGTCAGGAAGCCATGTTTCTGCTTTCCCCAAAGCTTGAAAGCCTCGCGAAGACGCGTACTGATGAACTCGGGCAACCAGAAATGCAGAGGACTCGCAATCAAGCCCGGAGCATAGGACGATTCGTTCAGGTCGGCAGAAAGGCGACCGTTCACAAAATCCGTCATCCGCTGTGCTGGAGCCGTCTGCAGGCGATTTGCCTGCAGCCAGCATTGCCGCTCGAGTTCCTCTTGGAGAAAGACCCCCTCTAACTCCACCATAAGGGGGAGAAATGACCCTTCATCGCCACCGAGAGGATGAGAATTTTGAATTTTGAATTTATCAATTTTGAATTCTTTATAGTCTTCCGGCCTTATCTCCACCACCATTCCGCTATTGCTCCAACGACCATTCCGGTTCGATGGACTCATGCCATTCACAACAACTTGTTCCGGACTGCTTGCGGCAGGCACTACAAAACCGCCTGGACACATGCAGAAACTATATACGCCACGACCCTGAACCTGCGTGACCATGCTATACTCCGCAGCTGGCAACCACTTGCCACGCCCCTGCTTGGAGTGGTACTGAATCTGGTCAATCAGCTCTGCAGGATGCTCCAAACGAACACCTATCGCCAATCCCTTCGCCTCGATATCAATCCCGCTCTCTGCAAGGTATCGATAAACATCTCTGGCGGAATGGCCCGTAGCAAGAATGACGGCAGAAGATTGAATATTGAAAATTGAAGATTGAAAATTGTCTTGTCGCATTACTTCAATGCCTACGACGCGCCTTTCAATATTCAATCTTGAATTTTCAATTAAGAATCCCGTCATCTTCGTTTGGAAGTGCACTTCGCCGCCACATCTTAGAATCGTGTTGCGCATATTCTCGATGACCCGAGGCAGACGGTCTGTTCCGATATGCGGATGTGCATCAGAGAGAATGGCAGGGCTGGCACCGTGCTGAACAAAGATTTGCAGGATGCGGTCGGTATTGCCGCGTTTCTTGCTTCTCGTATAGAGTTTTCCGTCGCTATAGGCTCCTGCCCCACCCTCGCCAAAGCAGTAATTGCTCTCAGGGTCAACGCGTTGTTCCGGCCTGATGCGTGCAATGTCTTTCTTCCTTTCACGAACATCCTTGCCGCGCTCTATCACAATCGGTTTCAGTCCAAGTTCAATGAGACGCAAGGCCGCAAATAATCCGCCCGGACCAGCGCCCACAACAATGACCGAAGGGCGTTCGCTCACATCTTTGTAAATATAGGGCTCGAAGTCTTGCAAAGGAGGTTCCTCGCCCACATAAGCCCTAACGGTCAAGTTGACGAAAATGGTTCGTTGGCGAGCATCAATACTACGCTTGACGACCCTTACGGCCTTGGCATTGATACCCTTTTCCTGGCGAAGATAAGCCAAGATGCTCTGCTCGTTATATGCTTGCTGCGGCAGAATACGCAAGTTCAATTCATTGACCATTCACTATTGACCATTGACCATTTCAGTGCAAAAGTATAAAATAATTATGAATTATGAATTATGAATTATGAATTATTTTGTACCTTGACTGTCGTCGAGCTACGTTTTCACTCGGAAATGCTCAAATAAATTTGGTATTTCTCTCGCTTATTTGTACCTTTGCACGCGAAATCTTAACAATCAAGGATGAAAGTAATTAAGTTTGGCGGAACTTCAGTCGGTTCTGTAGATAGCATATTAAGCGTAAAAAAGATTATCGAGGGACAGAGCAAACCTGTCATCGTCGTGGTAAGTGCCTTAGGCGGCATCACCGATAAACTACTCAAGACCAGTCAAATGGCTGTGATGGGCGATGCCTCTTATCAGCAATCATTCGAGGAGATAAAGGCGCGACACGAAGAGATGATCGGTGTCATCATCCCTGCCGGCGAGAAGCGCGACAAACTCACGACTACCGTAGGCGAGTTGCTCGAGGAACTGCGTAGCATCTTCCAGGGCGTCTATCTCATTCGCGACCTCAGTCCAAAGATTCAAGCTGCCATCGTTTCCTATGGCGAACGTATTAGTAGTCAGATTGTTGCAGCGCTCATCGAAGGTGCAGAGTGGTTCGACAGCCGCGAGTTCATCAAGACAGAATTCAAGGCTGGCAAGAACAGACTGGTTCGCGAACTGACCAACAAACTGGTTCGCAAGACTTTCGAAAAAATGGTCAATGGTCAATGGTCAAATGGTAAATGCGTTGTAGTCGGTGGTTTCATCAGCACAGATATCGAGAGCGGCGAGGTGACCAACCTGGGTCGAGGCGGTAGCGACTATA
This sequence comes from uncultured Prevotellaceae bacterium, assembly GCA_900320565.1. Lineage (GTDB taxonomy): Bacteria > Bacteroidota > Bacteroidia > Bacteroidales > Bacteroidaceae > Physcousia. The sequence goes on along the minus strand of ONSR01000063.1, from coordinate 8,760 downwards.
CTGCCAGCATCATTGCTGCGGCTCTGGAAGCAAGCGTGCTTGAGATTTGGACCGATGTGGATGGCTTCATGACGGCTGACCCCAAGGTCATCAGCTCTGCTTACGTCATCCCCGAACTGACCTACATCGAAGCGATGGAGCTCAGTAACTTCGGTGCTAAAGTCATTTACCCGCCAACGATTTATCCCGTTTGCATCAAGCACATTCCCATCCTCATCAAGAATACTTTCAATCCCGACGCTCCAGGTTCTATCATCAAGGACGACGTAAAAGACGATTCCAGAAGCATTAAGGGTATTTCGAGCATCAAGGGAACCACGCTCATCACGGTCTCCGGCCTCTCGATGGTGGGTGTGATTGGTGTCAATCGCCGCATCTTTACTTGCCTTGCCGACAACGGGATAAGCGTCTTTATGGTCAGTCAGGCTTCCAGTGAGAACAGTACCAGTATTGGCGTTCAGGACGAAGATGCCGACGAGGCTTGTCGTGTCTTGGACCTCGAGTTCCAGAAGGAGATTGAGGATGGAGCAATGTTCCCGATGCTTGCCGAGAAAGGCTTGGCAACAGTCGCTATCGTTGGCGAGAACATGAAGCACACGCCTGGTATTGCCGGCAAACTCTTCGGAACGCTCGGTCGCTCGGGTATCAGCGTCATTGCTTGTGCGCAAGGTGCCAGCGAGACGAACATCTCTTTCGTCATCAATCAGAACTTTCTCCGCAAAGCACTTAACGTCATCCACGACTCGTTCTTCCTCTCCGAATACCAAGTGCTGAACCTCTTCATTTGTGGTGTTGGAACCGTTGGTGGCAGCCTCATTGAGCAGATTCATCAGCAACAGGAAAAGCTGAAGCGCGAACTCCGACTCAAGCTCAATGTCGTGGGTATTGCAAGCGGACACAACGCGATGTTCACTCGCGAAGGCATCAATTTGGAGAACTTCCGCGAACAACTCGCTGCATCGCCAAAGAGCAACATCCAAAGGCTTCACGACGAGGTCATTGGCATGAACATCTTCAACAGCGTCTTTGTCGATTGTACCGCCAGTCTCGAAGTGGCCAGCCTCTATGCCGACTTCCTCGAACACAACATCAACGTCGTTGCCGCCAACAAGATTGCAGCAAGCAGCGACTTTGCTAACTACCACTTGCTCAAAGAGACCAGTCAAAAGCGAGGCGTCAAATTCCTCTTCGAAACGAATGTCGGTGCAGGTCTTCCCATCATCAGAACCATCAACGACCTCTGTAACTCTGGAGACAAAATACTTAAGATTGAGGCAGTTCTGAGTGGAACACTCAACTTTATCTTCAATACAATTAGCAAGGATATCCCTTTCAGCGAGACAGTTCGTCTGGCAAAGGAAAGAGGTTACAGCGAACCCGATCCGCGCATCGATTTGAGTGGCAAGGATGTCATCCGTAAACTCGTTATCTTGGCTCGTGAAGCTGGTTACGAGATTAGCCAGGAAGATGTGGAAGCAAAGCTCTTCATTCCTCAATCGTTCTTCGAAGGGTCTTTGGAGAACTTCTGGAAGAACCTACCTTCGCTCGATGCTGATTTCGAGGCTCGCAGACAGAATCTCGAGGCTCAGAAGAAGGTATGGCGCTTTGTTGCGAAGCTCGACAACGGCAAAGCCACCGTCTCTTTGCAGGAATTCGACAACAACCACTCGTTCTATGCACTTGAGGGGAGCAACAACATCGTTATGCTCACAACAGAACGCTATCGCGAATACCCGATGCTCATTCAGGGCTATGGAGCTGGAGCCAGCGTTACTGCCGCAGGCGTATTTGCAGACATCATGAGTCTAGCCTAACTTTTCACCTTTTCAACTTTTCACTTTTTCACATTGAAGCATCTCATTATTCTAGGCGATGGCATGGCCGATTGGCCTTGCGAAGAGTTGGGAGGCAAGACTCTGCTCCAATATGCCGACACGCCTCATTTCGATTGGCTCGCAAAGCATGGTCGCAATGGCTTGCTGAAGACAATTCCCGATGGTTTTCATCCTGGCAGCGAGGTTGCCAATTCAAGCATTCTCGGTTACGACCAGCACCTTGTCTATGAGGGGCGTGGACCACTTGAAGCGGCAAGCATCGGTGTGGAACTGCAGGAAGACGACCTTGCTCTGCGTTGCAATCTGGTTTGCCTCGAAGGCGACCTCCTGAAGAACCACTCTTGTGGCAGGCTTGAGACGGAAGAAGGTGATGTATTGATTCGTTTCCTTCAGGAAAACCTTGGCTCGGACAGAGTTCATTTCTATACAGGCGTTCAATACCGGCATCTCTTGGTCATAAAAGGCGGCAACAAGCATCTTCGTTGCACGCCTCCTCACGATATCCCGCTCAAACCTTGGCGAGACTATATGCTCGAGGCAGAATGTCCCGAAGCAGAGGAAACAGCAAGGCTTCTCACAGACCTTATCCTTCGCAGCCAAGAATTGCTTGCAAAGCATCCGCTCAATATCGAACGACAAAATCAAGGCTTAGACCCAGCCAATTGCATCTGGCCTTGGGGCGGTGGCTATCGACCGAAAATGACGCCCCTCACCGAAACCTTTCCGCAAATCAAAAAGGGCGCAGTCATCACTGCAGTTGACCTGATTCGCGGCATAGGTCGTTATGCAGGTTTGGATGTCATCAATGTGCCTGGAGCAACAGGTCTTTGGGATACAGATTTCGAAGGCAAAGCAAAAGCAGCCATCGAGGCTTTGCGCACGAACGACTTCGTCTATCTCCATGTCGAAGCAAGTGACGAAGCAGGTCACGATGGTGATTTGGAGTTGAAGTTGGGATGCATCGAGAATCTCGACAAGAAACTCCTCGCCCCCATCCTCTCACAACTTTCAACTTTCAATTTTCAATTATCAATAGCATTACTGCCCGACCATCCGACACCCATCCATCATCGCACCCATACAGCAGAACCAATCCCTTTCTGCATCTACTATCCAGGCATTGAGCCTGATCAGGTTCAGACTTTCGATGAAGTGGCTGCAAAGGAAGGCAGCTATGGCAACCTTGAAGGCGATGCATTCATTAAAGTATTTATGAAGATATGAGATACTATAGCACAAACGGCAAGGCACCACTTGCCACACTCGAAAAAGCCGTCGTTAAAGGTCTTGCTGAAGACAAAGGACTCTACATGCCAGAGCGCATCAAGCCCCTTCCACAAGAGTTTTTCGACAACATACAGGACATGTCTCTTCAAGAGATAGCCTATCAAGTTGCGGACTGTTTCTTTGGCGAAGATGTGGATGCCGAGAGCCTTCGCAAAATTGTCTATGACACACTTTCCTTCGACATACCGCTGGTAAAAGTTGAAAAGGTGAAAGAGTTAAAAGGTGAAAAGGAACTTCCTATTTATTCGCTCGAACTCTTCCACGGCCCTACCCTCGCCTTTAAGGATGTTGGAGCGCGCTTCATGGCACGACTGCTATCATATTTCTCCCCATTACGGGGGAGTCAGAAGGGGTCTGTTAATGTCCTTGTTGCCACGAGTGGCGACACCGGTTCTGCTGTAGCTAACGGCTTCTTGGGCGTAGAAGGCATTCATGTCTATGTGCTTTACCCCAAAGGAAAAGTCAGTCCCATTCAAGAATGCCAATTCACAACGCTTGGCCAGAACATTACGGCAATCGAGGTGGATGGCGTTTTCGATGACTGCCAAGCCCTCGTCAAGAATGCTTTCATGGACGAAGAACTTAACGCCAAGATGCAGCTCACCTCGGCCAATAGCATCAATGTAGCTCGCTTCCTGCCCCAAAGCTTCTACTACTTCTGGGCATACGCGCAGCTCAAAAAGACCCTCTCTAACTCCCCCTTAAAGGGGGAGAACTTAGGGAAGGAAGCCTCCCCTTTAAGGGGAGGTTTGGAAGGGTCTGTCGTTTGTTGTGTCCCCTCGGGCAATTTTGGCAACATCTGCTCTGCCCTCTTCGGCAAGCGTATGGGCTTACCTATTAGCCGTTTCATTGCCGCAAACAATGCCAACGACATTTTTTACAACTACTTGCAGACAGGCCATTATGAGCCAAAACCAAGCAAGCAGACCATTGCCAATGCAATGGATGTGGGCGACCCAAGCAACTTCGCACGCATCCTCGACCTCTATGGCAAGAGCCACGAAGCCATTTGCCAGGACATCAGCGGTGCCACTTATACCGACCAGCAGATTGCAGAGACCATGAAGAGGTGTCTCGCAGAGACGGGTTATCAACTTGACCCTCATGGAGCATGCGGTTATCAAGCCTTGCGAGATGGACTGCAAGAAGATGAGGTTGGATTCTTCCTCGAGACAGCACATCCAGCCAAGTTCAAGCAAACGGTGGACGATATCTGTGGCGGCGACATTGCGATACCCGAGAGACTGCAAGCCTTCATGAAAGGAACAAAGCAGTCAGTCTCCATGAGCAAGAACTTCAGCGACTTCAAGGCTTTCTTGATGAAACAATGACAACAGAGCGCCTTTGGAACAGCAACTACCTGAAAGCATGGACTGCGAACTTCATGCTTTACTTCTCCTTCATGGTGGTGACGCCACTCTTCCCGCTCTATCTGAGCGAAGTATTTGGTGCCACGAAGGACGAGACAGGTATGGTGCTGAGCGGTTATGCTCTGACGGCCTTGCTCATCCGACCCTTTAGTGGTTTCCTCGTCGATTCATTTCCCCGAAAGCTCGTGCTGCTTGTCTGCTACGGACTATTCGCCCTCTTCTTCGGTGGTTATCTCGTGGCAGGTTCCCTACTCTCTTTCTGCATCCTGAGGACATTGCATGGCGCACCGTTTGGAGCGACAACAGTTGCCAACAGTACCATTGCCATCGATGTCCTTCCCTCAAGTCGAAGAGCAGAAGGTATTGGCTATTATGGTTTGAGCAACAATCTTGGCACGGCTATTGCACCAACGGTCGGAATGCTCATCTATCAATGGACAGCGAGCTACGACCTCATCTTCCTCATCTCTCTCTTGACAGCAGGCCTCGGCTTTGGCATAAACAGTACCCTAAAACTCAAGCCTCGTCCGATTGAGAAAGAAGAGTTGAAAAAGGAGCACAACATATTTCATAAAGTACATTTTTCACTTTTCACTTTTCACTTTTCACTTAGTCTTGACCGCTTCCTCTTGCTGAAAGGCTGGCCTGAAGCACTTTGTATAGTCGGTTACAGTTTCTCCTATGGTGTGGTGAGCACTTATATTGCCATCTATGCGAAGCAGGAACTCGGCATCACGACCGGCACAGGACTTTTCTTTACCTTGCTTTGCGTAGGACTTATCTCGAGCAGACTGGTAGGAGCTCGAGGGTTGCGTAAAGGTCGTATCACAGAGAATGCCACCAGCGGCGTCATCATCTCTTTTGTCGGTTATCTTGTCTTCGCAGCCTTTCACAATGCCTGGGGCTTTTACGGAGCAGCCTTTATCGTTGGCTTGGGTAACGGACATATGTTCCCAGCCTTTCAAACGATGTTCATCAACCTGGCCCCCAATTCCCAGCGCGGCACAGCCAACAGCACCCTCTACACAGCCTGGGAGACAGGTGTCGGTTTTGGCATCATTCTTGGGGGAATCTTAGCAGAGTACTTCTCCTATGGGACAGCCTTCTGGATGGGCTGGCTTGGCAACGTAGCCGGAGTAGTCCTCTTCTTCGCCTATGCCCGCAGGCATTTCCTCGCAAATCGCCTGCGATAAAAAAAAGGCCGACCAGCATCCCTGCCAGTCAGCCCGCCCCCCGTGCTAGGGTCACCCGGTGTCACGCTGCCGTTACCACCAGTCGTTCCACCGCACAGACCAGCCGCCCGCCAGAGGCGGCCGCCTCGTCTGCCTGTCCTGCCGCACTACTTTACTGGATCAAAGAAAGTGTCCGGCCTGCCAGGATCAAAGATTTCATTACAATACATCACCGTAACCAAATCCTCCGTCTCAGAAAGGTTGATGATGTTATGCGTATACCCCGGCAACATATGCACTGCCTGAATCTTTTCACCAGAGACCTCCCACTCCAGCACCTTACCTTCGGGGTCATTCAGGTTGCGTTGCTGAATCAGTCCGTGCCCTTTCACCACAATGAACTGCTCAAACTTGGTGTTGTGCCAATGCTGACCCTTGGTGATGCCAGGCTTGGAGATATTGATGCTCACTTGACCTGCATTGAGGGTATGCACCAGTTCTGTAAACGACCCACGGTCATCTACATTCATCTTTAGCGGGAACGCCACCTTCGAAGCAGGCAGATAACTCAGGTAGGTAGAGTACAATTTCTTGGCAAACGAGCCATTAGGGATTTCCGGAATCATCAGCGTCCGCGGCTGCTCAGCAAAGCTCTTCAAGAGTTCCACAATCTCACCCAGCGTCACGTGGTGCGTCACTGGGCAATAGCAGTAGCGGCCCTCAGCAGACGGCAACACCTCCAGCCCTTCAAACTCACAATGTTTCTCCTCCCCTTTCAGGCAGGCAATCATCTCATCCACAAGGTCATCGATATACAGCAACTCTAGTTCTACCGAGGGGTCATTCACTGTATAAGGCAGGTCGTTGGCAAAGGCATTGCAGAAGGTTGCAACGGCTGAATTATAATTCGGTCTGCACCACTTGCCAAACAGATTCGGGAAGCGGTACACCAGCACCTTGGCACCCGTCTCGCGGCCATACTCCAGGAACAAATCCTCGCCTGCTTTCTTCGAGCGCCCGTACTCCGAATTACCGAATCGTCCCGTCAACGAAGCTTGCTGACTTGAAGACAACATCACAGGACAAGTATTTTTATGCTTCTTCAGCGTGTCCAACAGGGTGCTGGCAAAGCCAAAGTTGCCCTGCATAAACTCCTCCTGGTTCTGAGGACGGTTCACGCCAGCCAGATTGAACACAAAGTCAGCTTCAGCACACCACTGATCCAACTCCTCCGGTGTTGAATCCAAGTCATACTCAAAGACAGCCTCTATTTTAAGCTCAGGAAACCTTCTGTCCTTCCCTTCTTGTATATTGCGCAGGTTCGCGCAGAGATTTCTCCCCACAAAACCTTTCGCTCCAGTCACTAAAATTTTCATATTCATTCAAATTTCGCTGATTACGCAGATTGAGCAGATCTCGCAGATTACAACCCATTAACTCGTCGGTGAATAGATGATGCAATATCGTCTGTCTCAAAGTTCACTAGAATACCGAGTTTTAACCCTGTCATTTTCAGATAGGTTTGCAGTTGTTTGTAGAACACTTGTAGAACACTTCGTTCACATGCTGCACTGCTTTCAATTCTACGATTACCTTCTTTTCTACTAATATGTCTATCCTATAAGCCTTGGGAATGGTGACACCACCATAAACAATAGGCAAGTACACCTGATTCTCCACCAAGAGACCTTCCTTTTCAAGTTCTATCTTTAGTGCCGTCTCATAAGCACTTTCCAATAGCCCAGGCCAAAGGTTGTTGTACACATTGAATATGGCACCACGTATCTTATATGAAATTTCGTTCTCCGTCATGCTTCGCATGCGCTGATTACGCTAATTATATTTGATTACGCTGATAGTTATAAAAATCTGCGCTATCTGCCATATCAGCGTTATCTGCGAGAAGTTCTAGAACTTCCTCCAGACCATCTTATTTACAACACCCACATAGCTCTGAATGATACGCACCACCTTGGTACTTACATTCTCATCCACGTAGTCGGGCACAGGAATACCCTGATGACCATCCTTAATCAGACTAACAGCCACATCAACACTCTGCAACAGTCCCACTGTATCAATACCACTCAACACAAAGCAACCCTTATCCAAAGCCTCAGGACGCTCTGTAGATGTGCGGATACATACAGCCGGGAAAGGATGACCAACCGAGGTAAAGAACGAACTCTCCTCTGGCAGAGTACCACTATCAGATACCACACAGAAAGCATTCATCTGAAGGCAGTTGTAGTCGTGGAATCCAAGAGGCTCGTGCTGAATCACGCGCTTATCCAACTGGAATCCAGAAGCCTCCAAACGCTTACGGCTACGAGGGTGGCAACTATAAAGAATTGGCATATCATACTTCTCTGCCATCTTATTGATAGCGGTGAAGAGACTCATAAAGTTCTTTTCTGTATCAATGTTCTCTTCACGGTGGGCAGAGAGCAGGATGTACTTGCCTTTCTCCAAGCCCAGACGCTTATGAATATCGCTGGCCTCAATCTCCTTGAGGTTGTTGTGCAGCACCTCGGCCATGGGCGAGCCTGTGACGTAGGTACGCTCCTTGGGCAGGCCGGTGTCGGCCAGGTAGCGGCGGGCATGCTCACTGTAGGCCATGTTCACATCGCTGATGATGTCCACAATACGGCGGTTTGTTTCCTCTGGCAGGCACTCATCCTTGCAGCGGTTACCAGCCTCCATATGGAAGATGGGGATATGCAGGCGCTTGGCTCCAATCACGCTGAGGCAGCTGTTGGTATCACCCAGCACCAGCACGGCATCCGGCTTCACCTCCGCCATCAGCTGGTAGCTCTTGGCAATGATGTTACCCATCGTCTCGCCCAGGTCATTGCCCACGGCTTCCATATACACATCAGGATCTGCCAACTTCAGGTCTTTGAAGAACACACCATTCAGGTTGTAGTCATAGTTCTGACCAGTATGTGCCAGCAATGTATCAAAATACTTGCGGCACTCATTAATCACTGCAGCCAGTCTAATTATTTCGGGTCTCGTTCCAACAATGATGAGGAGCTTAAGCTTTCCGTTATCTTTAAACTTTGCCATATTTCTTTTTTCTTTTTAATTTGACCA
>ONSR01000053.1 GCA_900320565.1 uncultured Prevotellaceae bacterium | reverse complement strand
AGACAGTCTCAGACTTCCTTTTCTCGAGCTAAGTGCTCGCAAACACGGATTTCATGGGGCGGTCGAACGCATTGATGGCCTGTCAACTATGCAGCTTTTTGAGAGGATTGACAGCATTATTGGCATTGAAGGTGTAGTAACCGACAAGTCATGTAAAGATATCACGAGAAAGACTTTCTTGACTAGCGACAGGGAGGAAGATTTGATTTACTGCGACTTTGACCGCATGCTTGAACTTTCAGAGACGCCAGCTGAGTATATTCCAAACGAGACTAAGGCGAAGAAAGAGAAGCCTGCAAAGGTGGCAACTGCCGAAACAACGTCGGAAACGCCTGTCGAGACAGCCAAAGAAGAGGCTACTAAGCAATCTGTCCAGATTTTTTACGACACTTGCCAAACCTATGGCATCGACCTCTCCAAACTCAATGTTGAAGGTTATCGCCATGGCATAGTGAACGACTTGACTGGTCACCTTGCCAAGCAAATGCCTCGCGCACAAGTGGAGGCTGTATATCAGCTGTTCATGCCACTCTTCACAACCGAAGAACAAGAGGAGTTTGAAGCTCAGATTGACTGGTTCTACAGCAACGATGCCGATAAAGGGTATCGCAGCAAAACAGACAAGGAGATATTCAATGCAGCCTGGTCATCAACAACAACCGAACAACAGACGATTGAAGTCCCCGAGTGGAGACTCGCACCGCCAGCTCTGCCTCCTTTCGAAGAGTTGCCAAGACCTTTGCAATTGTTCTTGAAGCCTTACCCAAAGCATCTGTGGGAGCCATTATCTGTGGCAGCAACGGTATTGCTGAATGCTCATGCATCGCATTTTCGCGCACTGTATAATGACGGCAAGGCAATAGCTCCGCCTGATTATTGCTGGATAACGAACGGAAGTCAAACAGGCAAGGCGTGGGTGGAAGACATGAAAGACGAGATGTTCAAGAACACACTCGCCGCCGATGATAAAATAGCATGGGCTGCACATGCACAAAACAGGAAAGAAAGGGCGCGCAAGAGTGATGGCAAGCCCGACAAATGCGAACAGCCCCTGAACATCTGTCAGACGGTGAGTCAGACGAGCATTCTTGAGCTCATGAAATTTCAAGGCGACAGCGGGGCACTCTTCTGCTTCTTTCCCGAAGGCAGTTTGCTTGCGAAGGCCAAGGGATTCAAGGACATGACCGAGTCGCTACAAGAAGGCTGGGATGGCAGTTTGCACACACAATATTATACAACCGACACTGCCGTCAGCTGTCAGGTCAGGGTACGTCTGGGAGTTCTGGCGACAAGCACACCACGCGTTGTTAATCAATACTTCAGACAATCGGACAATGCTGAGAATGGTGTGCGCAACCGTTTCATGATACTTCCGTATCCAGAGGAAAAGAAATTAACATTCCTTCCTCCAAAGAAACAACCACTCACACCCGAAGAGCAAGCCGAAAGGGACGGATATCTGTTGAAGTTGTGGAATATGAATAAGTCACTCGGAGAAGGCGTCAAGATGCTCGACATGCCGCAAACCACAGCAACTGTCGTAGCTTTCCTCAAAAAGTGGGAAGCGCTTCACGAGGCTGGTCAACTCACTTGGACAGAAGGGATGATGGTGCGCAGAGTCGGCCAACACATAATGCGCGCAGCAATGCCTTATGTTGCTTTGTTCGGAAAGGAAACTCCAGAAGTGATAAACTACATCAACTGGCTTGGCGACTATGTATATTACTATCAGTTACAACTTTTCGCTGAGGACCAGGCAAGAATAGATGCCGAGAACCAAAGGCTGCTCGGTCGTCAATATGACAACCGTACAACCCAAACAGGAGGCGTTATCTATACGTTCGATATCGGAACTGAGTTTACTTGGCAGGAATTTCGCGACAAGTACATCAATGCTGGCGGCAGTGAAAACAGTGCAAAACAACAACTCAAACGCCTATGCGACAAAGAGAATCCACCAGTGATTTCACTTGGAAAAGGCAGTGGTCGCTATCGCCGCATCGCCTGAAAGGTTACGGTTACGTAACTACGAAGTAACCCCCGCCATTCACTTGGCAGGGGCTTTTTCTACACAAACAGGCTTGCCAGGAAATACCGCAACGAATAGCATCGGACGGGCAAAGGCAGGAAACCTTCTTTTCGCAGTTCTTTCTTACGACGACGCAGTTCTCGAAGGCTGGTCAATGTCCATGTCTTCTGCAAATAATCCAACGTCAACTGTCTTATTCGACGTTCAAGCACTGGATTACCAAGTGACTTCAACTCCCTGATGATGAAATGAATATCATCAAGCCGCTTTTGCACGACAGCAGGCGAGTTCGAGTGCGTAATGGTGCCTTGGTGCTGACGATAATAATAGGCTTTTGCATCGAGCTCAACAAGTGTTTCAGCCCTCATGAAGAGCTGCGGAGTGAAGAGTTCATCCTCGTGAAGCAAGTCAGGATAGAACCGCAAATCACCAAGTATCTCTCGCCTGAAAGCATATCCCCAAGCAGCAGCTCGAAGGTTACGATGCTGAAGGAAGTATTCTCCAAGACGTTTTTCTTTTGAGGAAGAACTGCTAGCAGGGAACTTAACCTTTACACGAATTGGCTCTGTAGAAGGCTTGTAGATGGGTTTGTCCGTCATCCTGAACATCACCACATCAGGCTGTTCACTTCTGATTCGGTCGAGAACCGCCTCATAGACCGATGGGAAAAGGTAATCGTCGGCATCAACAAATTGCAGATATTGACCGCGAGAGTGCTTGATTCCTGTATTTCGAGCCACACTGAGTCCCGATTTTTCCTGTCGGAGATAGCGGATGCCTTCCCTTCCAACAAAGGTGGGCGGCAATTCGCTACCGTCGTCCACAACAACAATCTCGACCTCTTCGGGCGTAAGACGAAGTGCCTGAATGCTCTCCAGACAGGCTTGCAGAAAGGCTTCAGGCTCGTTGTGATAGGTAACAATGAAAGAGATGAGTGGCTCCATAATTACTCCAAAATTAGCACAAAGGTATAAAATAATTATGAATTATGAATTATGAATTATGAATTATTTTGTATCTTTGCACAGAAATAGTAAATTGTAAATCGTCAAATCATAAATTATGATTGTTTGTATAGCCGAGAAACCCTCTGTGGCGCGTGAAATAGCGAATGTCTTGGGTGCCAAGAGTCAGAAGGACGGTTACCTGGAAGGCAATGGATATCAGGTGACGTGGACTTTCGGACACCTTTGCGAGCTGAAGGAGCCACACGAATATACGCCGATGTGGAAGAGTTGGAGCCTTAGTCAGCTGCCCATGATTCCGCCTCGATTCGGCATCAAACTCAAAGAAGACAAAGGCATCGAGAAGCAGTTCAACATCATCAAAGGACTTTTCCAAAAGGCCGATGAAATCATCAACTGCGGTGATGCTGGTCAGGAAGGTGAACTCATACAGCGTTGGGTTATGCAAAAGGCGGCGGCAAAGTGTCCCGTCAAGCGACTTTGGGTGAACAGTCTGACCGAAGAAGCCATCAAGGAAGGCTTTCAGACACTCAAGGACCAAAGTGCTTATCAAGGCTTGTATGAGGCAGGTCTCATGAGGGCCATCGGCGATTGGTTGCTCGGTATGAACGCCACACGACTTTACACGCTGAAATATGCTGCTGGAAAACGTCAGGTGCTCAGCGTCGGCAGGGTTCAGACCCCCACCCTCGCACTTGTTGTGACACGTCAGCGAGAGATAGATAACTTCGTTCCACGTCAGTCTTGGGTGCTCTCAACACTCTATCGCGACACGAAGTTCAATGCAATAGAACGCGACGAAGAAGCCGAAGCAGAAGACGCTGCAGCCGTTGCAGCCGCAGCCGAAAAGGGCAAGAAGCAGAAACCGAAGGGTATCATCTACAAGCCCATCGAATACGCTACAGAAGCCGAAGGAAAGGCTATCATCGAGGACATCAAGGAAAAGCCTTTCACAGTCCTTTCCGTCGAAAAGAAGAAAGGCACAGAAGCACCTCCAAGACTCTACGACTTGACAGGTCTTCAGGTCGATTGCAACAAGAAACTCGGACTTTCGGCAGAGCAGACGCTTTCCATCATTCAGAGCCTCTACGAGAAGAAAGTCACGACCTATCCGAGGGTTGATACAACGTTCCTGCCCGACGATGTCTATCCGAAGTGCCCCCAGACGATGAACGGTCTCTACCAGACCAAGTTCGCAGGTGTGGCTCCCTATGCCGACCTGATTCGTCCGCTTGGCGGTGGAAAGCCTCTCCGCAAGTCGAAGAAGGTGTTCGACAACTCGAAGGTGACCGACCACCACGCCATCATCCCGACGGGCATCATTCCACAAGGCTTGACAGAACTCGAACAGAAGGTGTTCGACCTCGTTGCAAGAGCCTTCATAGCGGCATTCTACGACGATTGCAAGTTCGAGACAACAACCGTGATGGGCGAAGTGAAACCCTCCGACGACAAGCAAATCCTTTTCCGCACAACAGGCAAAGTCATTATCGAAGAAGGTTGGAAGGTTGTCTTCAAGAAGAAGGTTGAAACAAGTGATGAAGAAGCAGAACCTGACACACTGCCCGTCTTCACGAAAGGCGAAAGTGGCCCTCACATTCCTTCGATGACCGAGAAGTGGACAACGCCTCCGAAGCCTTACACCGATGCCACTCTGTTGCGTGCAATGGAAACAGCAGGTAAGACTGTCGAAGATGAAGAACTCCGTGATGCTATGAAAGAGAACGGCATTGGACGCCCGAGCACCCGAGCCGCCATCATCGAGACACTTATCCGTCGCAACTACATACGTCGTGAACGTTCATCGCTACACCCCACTCCGACGGGCTTCGAACTCATCGACCTCATTCACGAAGAGCTACTCAAGAGTGCCGAGCTCACAGGTCGTTGGGAGAAGAAGTTGCGTCAAATCGAACGTCATGAATACGAGGCCAAGACATTCCTTGAAGAACTGAAACAGATGGTTACGGACATCGTTCTTGCCGTCCTGAAAGAACAAAAGTCTCCTGCTTAAGAAAGAGATTTAGAAGGCTTCCTACAATAAAAGACGTCTTTATTCGTTATATATATAATGGTATATAAAATATGAAGACGCTTCTACGCTATATTATTCTCCTCTCGCTTCTTGTAGCGGCCTGTACGCCTGAGGTTCACGTCAAGAAGGGCGACCAGTTCTATGCTATTGGCGAGTACTTTGATGCTGCTGCCGAATACAAGAAGGCTTACTCACGGACACAACCTAAAGACAAGGACAAACGTGGTCAGCGAGCATGGAAGATGGCACAATGTTACCGTCGTATCAACTATACGGCAAAGGCCATTGGTGCTTATCAGAATGCCGTTCGTTATGGCTATCCCGACTCGATGGCTCTGCTCTATCTCGGACAACTTCAACAGAAGAACGGTGACTACAAGAGTGCCATCAAGTCCTATACTGCCTTCCTCGAAAAGGTTCCTGGCGACACATTGGCTCTCAACGGCTTGAAAGGTTGCGAGCTGGCACCCAAATGGAAGAACACGTTCTCGCTTTACAGCGTCAAAAAGGAACCTATCCTGACCAGCCGTCGAAGCGACTTCTGCCCTGCCTTGCTTGGCGACGAAAGCGATATGCTTTATTTCACCAGCACCAGGAACGATGCCAAAGGCAATGAGATAAGTGGCATCACAGGTACCAAAAGTGCAGACATCTTCTTCACGAAGAAAGACGACAAAGGCAAGTGGGAACCCGTGGAAGTCCTTGAAGGTGAATTGAATAGCGAATACGAGGAAGGTGCTTGTTGTTTCTCGCCTGATGGCAAGACGATGTACCTGACAGTCTGCACGTTCGACAGCGATTATCCACGTTATGCACAGATTTATACAAGCCAGAGAAGCGATGCCTCATGGTCGAAGCCGCAACTCCTGGAAATAAGTAAGGACACTCTTTCCAGCTTTGCCCATCCAGCCGTCTCGCCTGATGGCATGTGGCTTTACTTCACAAGCGATATGCCTGGCGGTCAAGGCGGTTTCGACATCTGGAAGATAATGATTACGGAGCACGGGCTTGGTGGCGTAGAGAACGTCGGTTGGCCCATCAATACACCTGGCGACGAGATGTTTCCTGCTTTCCGACCCAACGGCGACTTCTACTTCTCCAGCAACGGACACGTGGGCATGGGCGGCTTGGACATTATCAAAGCCGTGCAAGACAGCCTTGGTGTTTGGACGCTTGAGAACCTCAAATACCCCATGAACTCCAATGGAGATGATTTCGGAATGACCTTCGAGGGTCTTCACAACAGAGGTTACTTCTCGACCAACAGAGGCGATGCCCGCGGTTGGGACCACATCATGCGGTTCGAGCATCCTGAAGTGATTCAGAGCGTCAAGGGTTGGGTTTACGAGAAGGACGGTTATGAATTGCCCGAAGGCCTTGTCTATATGGTTGGCGATGACGGCACTTATCTTAAGTTGAGTGTTCGCGGCGACGGTAGTTTCGAACAAGAAGTGAAGCCAAACGTCAACTACATCTTCCTCGGTACATGCAAAGGCTATCTCAATCATAAAGAGGAACTTAGCGTCGATACAAGTAGTGTCAGCAAAGAGTATGTATTGCAGTTCCCGTTGGCAAGCATCGAGAATCCAGTGCTCATTCGCAACATCTTCTATGAGTTCGACTCGGCGGTACTTCTCGACAGTTCAAAGGTTGCCCTCGATAGCCTTGTTGTTCTCCTGAATGAGAATCCCAATGTCACCATTGAACTTGCTTCACATTGCGACTTCCGTGGGGCGGATGAATACAACGAGAAGCTGTCTCAACGTCGTGCTGAGAGTGTTGTGAACTACCTCATCGAGCATGGCATCGACACGCTTCGACTTACGCCACGTGGCTATGGCGAGAAGCGACCGAAGGTTGTGACAAGAAGGATTGCTGCAACCTATGATTTCCTCAATGAAGGCGACACTTTGACCGAGGCTTACATCATGGCACTCGACACGGAAGAGAAGCAAGAGATTTGCCATTCCCTGAACCGAAGAACCGAGTTCAAAGTCCTTCGCACAACTTATAAACTGTTCGATTCGCCAACTGCCCAAACGCCCGTCAAGGAAGAAATCGAGAAAAATGAGCAGCCCATCAGTGAAGAACAACCAGAAAAGCCTGATGGTGACAAAGTGGCAGTCAAGATGAACGAGCCGAAAGGAAGGGACTTGAAAGACCCCGAGACGGCCAAACGCGAAGAGGAAAAACGTCGGGAGGAGGAAAGGATGCTTGAAGACATGAAACCCGAAGAGCGTGAGAAGTACCTCGAAAAGAAAGTTGCTATTGAAGAGGCTTCAAAGAAGACTTTCAAGACACTTCAAACAAGCAAAACCGCCGAAGCAGTAAAGAAAACGGAGCAAAAGAAATAAAGCAACAAGCTCCCCTATTTTTTCTGGTTTTCTTTTGAAAGTTTGAAGTCCGCAGGATTGTTCGGCTGCTGGCAGGAGATGGCGAAAGTTTGCCTTCAGCCTACAACTGACGAAAACAGTACAAGCACAAAGTGCCAAGGTTTCAAAAAGGTTTTCTCGGTTTTTGTCCTATTAACAATGAAAATGTGGGTCTTCAGAACGTCGAGAACCTGAGTGGCAACAAGGCATCAATGCCATTCACTACAACCACACCATCACTGCCATAGAGCAATATGCGGATAGCCTTTCCGAAACGGTCTTCAACACCAGCAATGACCTGACGGCAGGCCCCGCAAGGCGGTGTGGCTTGCTTTGTGAAAATCCTACCCTTCTTCGCTGCAATAGCCAGTGCCACAACAGGTTCGTTCGGGAATTGAGCACCAGCAGCAAAGAGTGCTGTCCTTTCTGCACAAAGCCCTGATGGATAAGCCGCATTCTCCTGATTCGAACCAATCACAATCAGTCCATTCCTTAGTCGAACTGCTGCACCGACTTTGAACCCGCTGTAAGGCGCATAACTGCCTTTCGTAGAACGCTTTGCAGCCTCCACAAGTTCACGGTCGGCTTCGTTCAATTCCGCCATCTTACAAGTCTGCACGACTATCTCAATCTTATGTTCTTTCATTTGCTCAACACCATTTATCGTTACTAATCCAGCGCAAAGATACAAATAATTTTTAATTCTTAATTTTTAACTTTTAATTTTTTTTCGTACCTTTGCGCCCGCATATGAAAAAATACATTATTATATGTCTGTTGTCATTAGTCAGTCTATTGTCTTTCGGACAGCGAACGAATCAGGCTTACTGGACATACATCGACAAGTACAAAGACTGGGCAATCGAACAGATGCACCAGTATGGCATCCCTGCAAGCATTACTTTGGCACAAGGTCTGCTCGAAAGCAACGCTGGTCGGAGTTCACTTGCGACTCAAGCCAACAACCATTTCGGCATCAAAGTCGGTGGCTCTTGGACTGGGCCATACATCGTGAAAAGTGATGACCACCCAAATGACCGTTTCCGCAAGTACAAGAGTGCCAGAGACAGTTACATTGACCACTCGAAGTTCCTCCAGCAAAGGCGCTATCAAGGCCTTTACCGTCTCAGCAAGACCGACTACAAAGGCTGGGCAAGAGGCTTGAAGGCAGCAGGTTATGCCACCTCGCCAACCTATGCCGAGTCACTGATTCGCGTCATCGAGATGTATAGCCTGCATCAATTCGACACAGGCAAATATCGCTCGGCAAGACCCACAACAGCTCCATCGCAAACCGCTGCAACAGCAACTCCCGTCGATGAATTCTTCCGCCGACACATCGTCTATCAAGGCAACAAGAACTACTTCATCATCGTGGAGATAGGTGACGACATGGCCACCATCAGCAAGATGACAGGACTCAGCCTGCGCAAACTCTACAAATACAACGACTTACCTAGAGACTATGCTCCGACCGAAGGCGACATCATCTATCTAAAGAAGAAACGCAGCTCGGCCAGCAAAGAGTTCAAGAAGAACCCCATTCACATCGTCGAAGTCAACCAAAGCCTTCACGACATCAGCCAACTCTATGGCATCCGCCTCGAGTCACTCTGCAAACTGAATGGTTGGGAAGAGCCACAGGCTGTCCAAGTCGGTGAAATATTACGAATAAGGTAACAAACACATATGATAACACTATCCAACATCGCCGTTCAATTCGGCAAACGCGTTCTGTATAAGGACGTTAATATGAAATTCACCAGCGGTAACATCTATGGCATCATCGGTGCAAACGGTGCTGGCAAATCAACCCTCCTGAAAGCCATCAGCGGCGAACTGGAGCCAACAAAAGGCACCGTTGAACTCGGACCTGGCGAAAGACTCAGTGTCCTCAGCCAGGACCACTTCCAGTACGACCAGGAAACAGTGCTCAACACAGTCCTGATGGGACATACCACGATGTGGGACGTCATGAAGGAACGTGAGGCGCTTTACTCGAAAGAAGAGTTCTCGGACGAAGATGGAATCCGTGTTGCCGAACTCGAAGAGAAGTTTGCCGAGATGGGTGGTTATGAAGCCGAAAGCGATGCAGCTGCTTTGTTATCAGGTCTTGGCATCAAGGAAGCAAAGCATTATCAGTTGAT
Organism: uncultured Prevotellaceae bacterium; assembly: GCA_900320565.1. GTDB lineage: Bacteria > Bacteroidota > Bacteroidia > Bacteroidales > Bacteroidaceae > Physcousia. The sequence goes on along the minus strand of ONSR01000053.1, from coordinate 5,328 downwards.
GGGCGAACTCAGTGGTAAGGAAAAGGTGCGTGTCATGCTGGCAAAAGCACTCTTCGGAAACCCTGACAACCTCCTTCTGGATGAGCCCACCAACGACCTCGACTTGGATACCGTGCAATGGCTCGAGCAGTACTTGAGCGAGTTCGAACATACCGTGCTCGTAGTCAGCCACGACCGTCACTTCCTGGATTGTGTCTGCACGCACACCGTCGATATCGACTTTGGCAAAGTAACGATGTTTGCAGGCAACTACAGCTTCTGGTACCAGAGTTCTCAGCTTGCCCTTCGTCAGGCTCAGAACCAGAAGGCAAAGGCAGAAGAAAAGAAGAAAGAACTCGAAGAGTTTATTCGTCGCTTCTCTGCTAACGTGGCTAAGAGTAAACAAACCACAAGCCGCAAGAAGATGCTCGAAAAGCTCAACATCGAGGAAATCAAACCTTCTACCCGCAAGTATCCTGGCATCATCTTCCAGATGGACCGCGAACCAGGTAACCAAATCCTTGAAGTGGAAGGACTTAGAGCAGTCAGCGACGACGGAACAGTGCTCTTCGATAACGTCAGTTTCACGGTTGAAAAGGGCGACAAAGTAGTCTTCCTGAGTCGAGACCCAAGGGCTATGACAGCACTTTTCGAGATAATCAACGGCAACCGAGAAGCCCAAGCTGGCACCTACAACTGGGGCATCACCATCACAACAGCTTATCTGCCGCTCGACAACACAGAATTCTTCCAAAGCAATCTCAACCTCGTCGATTGGCTGAGTCAGTTCGGCGAAGGCAACGAAGTGTATTTCAAGGCTTTCCTTGGCAGAATGCTCTTCTCGGGTGAAGAAGTACTGAAGAAAGTCAATGTGCTTTCTGGTGGTGAAAAGATGCGTTGCATGATAGCTCGTATGCAGCTAAAGAACGCCAACTGCCTCATTCTCGACACACCCACTAACCACCTCGACCTGGAAAGCATCCAAGCCTTCAACAACAACCTCAAGCTCTTCAAGGGCAACATCCTCTTTGCCAGCCACGACCACGAGTTCATCCAGACCGTTGCAACCCGCATCATCGAACTCACGCCAACAGGCATCATCGACAAGCTCATGGACTATGATGACTACATCAGCAGCGATGCCATCCATGAACAAAAAGAGAGAATGTACGGCACAAACGCCTGACAAATCGTCGATTGGCACGTTTCTTGTAGCTAATTAAGCAAAACAAAACCTTATCACAATGAAAGAGGAAAAGAAAGACGAAGAATTGAAAGAAACACAGCAGGAGGCAGTTGAGGGAACCGCTTCCGAAGCAGAACAGAACGTTCAGGAAGAAAAAGAACTTACAGTTGAGGCTCCGCCTGCGCCTGAGGCTTCAGCCGAAGAACAGCTCGAAGCAGCCAATGCCGAGATTGCAAGCCTCAAAGACCAACTGCTACGTAAGATAGCTGAGTTCGATAACTATCGCAAACGCACCATCAAGGAGAAGACCGACCTCATACTCAATGGCGGCGAGAAAACCATCATCACCATACTGCCTGTCATCGACGACCTGGAACGTGCTCTCAAGAACATGAAGAGTGCCGACGATGTTAATGCCGTGCTTGAAGGAGTTGAGCTTATCTATAAGAAATTCATGGACATACTTGCAAAACAAGGTGTCAGCATTATAGAGACCAAAGAAGCCGACTTCGATGTTGATGTTCATGAAGCTGTAGCACAATTACCAGCTCCGACACCCGAACTCAAAGGCAAGGTGATGGATTGCACTTTGACAGGTTACAAACTCAACGAGAAGGTCATCCGGCATGCACAAGTTGTTGTAGGAGTTTAAGCATTATGGCAGAGAAAAGAGATTACTACGAAGTCCTTGGTGTCAGCAAGACAGCAAGTGATGCCGAAATAAAGGCCGCTTACAAGAAGATGGCCATCAAATACCACCCTGACCGCAACCCAGGCAACAAAGAAGCTGAGGAGAAGTTCAAGGAGGCTGCCGAAGCTTATGATGTGCTTCGCGACCCAGAGAAACGCCAACGCTATGACCAGTTCGGCTTTGCTGGCATGAATGGCCAGGGTGGCTTCGGAGGTGGTGCAAGCATGTCTATGGATGACATCTTCAGCATGTTTGGCGACATCTTTGGTGGAGGTAGCTTCGGTGGAGGCTTTGGTGGCTTCAGCGGCTTCGGTGGGTTTAGTGGAGGCGGTAGCAAGCATGTTGAGAAAGGTGCCGACCTTCGCCTCAAAGTTCGTGTCAACCTGAAAGAAGTCGCTTCTGGCGTCACCAAGAAGTTCAAGATAAACAAATATGTCACATGTCCTCATTGTCAAGGCAGTGGCAGCGAAGATGGCAAGAAAGAGACCTGTTCGAAGTGTAAAGGCTCGGGTGTAACCTATCGGAACGTGAACACCATGTTCGGTCACATGCAGACGCAGACGCAGTGTGATGCTTGTGGTGGCACAGGTAGTGTCATTCGCAACAAGTGTAAGCATTGCGCTGGAACGGGCATCGTCAAAGGCGAAGAGATTGTTGAAATCAAGATACCCGCTGGTGTTCAGGAAGGCATGGTAGTCAACGAGAAAGGCAAAGGCAATGCTGCCCGTTGGAATGGTGTACCAGGTGACATTCATGTCTATATCGAGGAAGAACCACACCCAGAACTTCTTCGCGACGGACAAAACCTGCAATACCAACTCTTGCTCGATGTTCCGACAGCCATACTTGGCGGCTCTGCTGAGGTTCCAACCATCGACGGCAAGGTCAAGATAAAGATTGAGCCAGGCACTCAACCAGGCAAGACCATGCGACTTAGAGGCAAAGGACTGCCTGTTGTGCAAGGTTATGGTTATGGCACAGGCGACCTCATTGTTCAGATTGGCGTCTATATCCCCGAGAACTTGTCTCGCGAAGAGAAAGAAGCCTTCGAGAAACTCCGCACCAGCGAAAACATGAAGCCAGGCGCAACAGCAAAGAGCAACTTCTTCAACAAGTTTAAGAAGATGTTTGAATGACCTACAATCAAGCTGTTCAATATCTATTCGACTCTGCCCCCATGTTTCAGAATGTAGGGGCAGCAGCGTATAAGGAGGGTCTTGGAGGCACACTGGCTCTCGATGAGCACTTCGGTCACCCCCATCGCAGCTACAGGACAATTCATGTTGGTGGCACGAATGGCAAAGGTTCTGTCTGTCATACACTTGCAGCCATTCTTCAGGCACAAGGCTATCGTGTAGGCCTCTACACCTCGCCCCATCTCGTTGACTTCAGGGAAAGAATTCGCGTCAACGGTAAGATGATAAGCAAGAAACGAGTCATCGAGTTCGTAGAAGACCTAAAAGCCTCTCTCCTTGAGGGAAGGCTAGAGGGTGGATATTCTTTCTTCGAGCTTGCCACAGCCTTAGCCTTTAAATACTTTGAAGAACAGAAAGTGGACTTCGCCGTCATAGAAGTAGGCTTGGGCGGCAGGCTGGACTGCACAAACATTATCACGCCCATCCTTTCCGTCATTACCAACATCAGCTTCGACCATGTTCAGTTCCTTGGCGACACGCTTCCCAAGATAGCCAGCGAGAAAGCAGGCATCATCAAGCCAGGCATTCCCGTCTGCATTGGCGAGAACATCAACCCAGAGGTAAAGGCCGTCTTCCAGAACAAAGCAGACGAAGTTGGTGCTCCCATTACCTTTGCTGAGGAAAGTCCCCTCCAGTTCCCCTTTTGGGGGAGTGACTTTAAGCCTGCGTTGACTGGCTTGTGTCAGGAGAAAAACACGCGCACTATCCTCACCTCCGTTCGTTTGCTTCGCGAAAGTGGCATTGAGATAAGCGAGAAAGCCATCGAGAGAGGTTTTGCCGAGGTTTGCACCATGACAGGTTTGATGGGACGTTGGCAAATCCTGAGCAAAAAGCCCCTCACCATTTGCGATACCGCTCACAATGTTGGCGGACTGCAGTACATCTTCCGACATCTGGCATCCATACCCCATCAGCGACTGCATCTTGTCATAGGAATGGTCAGCGACAAGGATGTCAATACCGTCCTGACTTTAGTACCTAAAGACGCTATTTGCTACTTCACCCAAGCTTCAGTCAATCGCGCCATGCCAGCAGAAGAGCTCACTCGCAGAGCTAAAGCCATCGGCATGCAAGGGGCGACATATACAGATGTGGCGTCTGCCTACGACACAGCCCTTTCCAATGCATCGGCCGACGACATTATATATATTGGTGGTAGCACATTTGTCGTGGCAGATTTACTCGCCTACCTGAACACAAAACACTAAGTCGCCCTACCCTGCGAAGGTTCTTTGCAAACATGGCGTGCCATCTTTGCTGTTTCGACGTGCCGAGTTTAGCGATTCGACGTGCCATCTTTGTAAACTTAACGTGCCTATTTTTAATTATAAGGTAATATAGGCTCTTCTACTCATGCCCTTTAACATCTTTTAGCAAGTCTGGATATAAGTTTTTCGGCGTTTTCCTTTGAAGCAATTACTTTTTTTGCTATATTTGCAAGGAAATTAATCATTTTAACGATATAATACGCCTATGGACAAAGTACTTATTTCCGGACTCAAGAGAGAGAACTTCCAGGCTGTCATTCAGGGTAAGGAGACTGACCTCTTCGTACTCACGAACACTAACGGTATGGAAGTTTGCATCACCAACTATGGAGGTGCTATAATGGCCATCATGGTTCCCGACAAGGAAGGCAAGATGGCCAATGTTATACAAGGACATGACTCCATACAGAACATGGTGAACAGTCCAGAACCTTTCCTCAGCACCCTTGTGGGCCGCTATGGTAACCGCATTGCCAAGGGACACTTCACCATGAATGGCAAGGACTACAGCCTGGCTGTCAACAACGGCCCGAACCATCTGCATGGCGGTCCTACGGGTTTCCATGCCCGTGTGTGGGACGCAGAGCAAATCAACGAGCACGAACTGGTGCTCCGCTACATCTCTGCTTATTATGAGGAAGGCTTCCCAGGCGAACTGCACATGAACGTGAAGTACAGCCTTACCGAAGATGACGAACTCATCATCGACTATCGTGGTACAACGAACAAGAAGACTCCCGTGAACATGACCAGTCACGGCTTCTTCTCGCTAGCCGGCATTGCCAACCCGACACCAGAAGCGCTGAACAACATCCTGACAATCAATGCCGACTTCTTCATCCCCATCGACGAGACAAGCATCCCAACTGGCGAAATCCTGAAGGTGGAAGGCACACCGTTCGACTTCCGCACACCTCATGCTGTGGGAGAACGCATTGGCGACACAAGCTGTCAGCAGATTGTCAACGGCACTGGCTATGACCACTGCTTCGTGCTCAACAAGAAGGA
>ONSR01000051.1 GCA_900320565.1 uncultured Prevotellaceae bacterium | reverse complement strand
TCGCGGATTGTGCCCTTCACATTGTCGGGCGTCCGCTCGTAGCTTCGGATGTCCTTCACCATGTAGGACGGCATGTTGTCGAGGAGCAGCTCGCGGTCGCTGTCGAAGAAGTCCTTACCGTTGAGCAGCAGGGCATCCACTTTGCGGCCGTTCACGGTTATCTCTCCTCCGCCATGAAGCTCTACGCCCGGTAGCTTCTTGATGAGCGCGTCGAGCATCGAGCCTTCTGCCATCGAGAAGGCATCCGCGTCATAGACCAGCGTGTCGCCGTCCATGTAGAACTTCAGCTTAGTGGCCTTCACCACAAGCTCATCCATGATGGTGGTGGAATCGAGAGCCCCGAGGCTTGAGGAGCTCTGTTTCTTGGCTCGATGCAGATAGACTGGCTTCAGTTCGCGGTAGCTTTCGCGCTTGTACATCTTCTGGATGTCTAAGGGAGCGAAGCGCGTCTGGTAGCCCTTTGCTTCGAGGCGCAACAGGTACTTGCCCGCCTCTTTGATGCTTGCTACGGCATAAGTGTGGAGCTTGTCATCGTATTTATAGCTTTCCACGTGGACAGTATCGACAAAACTGCTGTCGGCAGCACGGAGGAGTGTCGCTTTCAGGCTGTCGATGCCGTCATGCGTCAAGTGGTCAGCAACAGAGGCATAGACACTTAGGTCCCGCTTCTTCGTTTTTGTCGAGTCCGTCTGGCCGTAAGTCGCCATGCTGAAGAGGGCGAGCAGGAAGGCAATGATGAGCTTGTTCATTATGTCGCGTTAATTCTTAACTCTTAACTACTCTATTATATTAAACGCATAGCCTAGCAAAATGTTGCACGAAATGGCGTTAAAGATTCTTAAAGATGTGCAGCTATCATGATTGAGATTACCTTTTTCATTGTCTTATTATATTTAAGTTTCGAGGGTTATTCATTGTTTTTGTAGTTAAGTAGTTAAGTAGATATCGCTTCGCTCGTCCTACGGACAGTAGTTAAGCCATTACCTTTCCCATCTGTGGCAAGCAGACAAAACATTTGGCTTAACTACTTAACTACTGACTACTTCACTACTTCAGGGACTTCATTTCATTAGTCTTGTTGCCGGAGATGTGCTGTGAAGTTGATTGCATATACATGTAGTTGCAATTGCACGTACATGTAAATGCAATTGCACGTACATGTATATGCAACGAATGAGACCTGTTAAATCGACAGAAATCTGCTGCCGCATTTCGCAACGCAACAGCAGGAAGGCGCCATTTATCAACTTTTTAAACCAAACTAACATGTGTTATAAACTATTTTGGAAGTAGTCAGAGGAAGATAGAAAGAGATAGAGGAAGATAGAAGACGTTAGTTTTGCTGCCGCCCTAATTCTCCATCTTTTCATATACCCATGGTATTGTCCTCTATCTTCGTCGCTATAAGCGACATATCTTCTTCTGTCTTCTTTTATCTCCCATTACGTTATCTTATTCATCACGGCAGGTCACCTGTCCTTTCGAGGACGAAATCGACGGCTGAGAGCCAGCGCCCTGTGAATTGACGTCCCGTGAAGTCTTTGTCGCAGGTGACGCCGTAGGTGAGTTTGCCGTCACGGACAATAATGTTATTTATCTCGATTTTGCTCCAGCCGTAGCCCATTCCGCCGTTTGCCAAAGCGATGCGGACGTCGCCCGGCGATATTTGTTGTCCCTTTTCGTCGGCTTCCTTGACGCGTATCGCAGCGTCCCTCCAGATGTCGCCTCCGCGGTCGTCGCAGGCGGGAATCTCTTTCAACAGGAGCTCGTCAGCCTTAGCAAAGATGAAGGCTCCCATTTTACCGCTATAAGAAGTACGCCCTGCGGCGGTCAACTTGTAGATGCCCGGCTTGAGGTTCGTCTCTTTGTGTTCGGCTGTGTATCTCAGTACGCCGTCCTCGTCAGCACAGGCATCGAGGTACTCCAACTCGGGATTGCCCGTGTAGTGTTTGCCCGAGACGGCATAGTACCAACGTCCGCCGTCGTTCTTCGTTACGGTGAAACCGATGTCGCGAAGGAACTGATGGCGCTTCGTGTCGTGGTATTCCAGCCGGACAGACTCGTTGATCTTACCCTTGAGGATGCTTTCCGAAGCCTTGAAATAGTCTTGTATCTGTGGGTCGCAGCCTTTTGCCTTGGTCTCCATGGCGTAGAGCCCTTTCCAAATCAACGCGTATTCTTCGGGTGTGAGGAGTCGTTCGTAGCGCGAGGCCTCGCGTTTCAGGGCGAAACCAATCGAGGCAAGTTCCGTTTCGCTGGCTTTTTTGCTGAGTTTCACAAGCTCATTAATCTTGTTGCTCAGACTGGGTAAATCGTCGTAGTAGTCGCTGACGTGGTCCATCGCCCGCAGGACATCCCGATGATACTTCGCGCTGACCGCCCACTTGCCGTCAATATAAGTCGTGTCGATTTCCTGCTTCGGATTGTTCTTCACCGTTTCGCCCACCTTGATGGCTGTGCGGACGCTGTCCATCGTGACGCGGTCAACTTCCTGCTCAGCCGTTACGATTTCCATGTCGTAACCCAGGCACTTGTAGATGAAGCCCTTTCTCTCGCCTTTTGGCAAGTCGTTCCATTGCAGCACGAAACCCAGCTGTAGCCCGTCTGCATCTATTTTATAGACAAGAACCCTCGTGTTGTGACAGAGATGGAGGTCGCAGCCGCCTCTTCCTCCCATTCCCTTCGGTCCTATATTTGCCATCAAAAACAGTGTCGTTCCTCCTATAAAACCTTCGTAGCTTCGATAGAGATCAGCCCAGTGTTCCTGCTCTTCGAAGGCTTTCACAAGCTGATTCAAAGGCTTTTCGCCCTTGCAGACAAACTCTGCTATCTGCATGCTGTCCTTCGGAAGGTCGGTGAAATAGTCTTTTGTAAATGCGTAATTGCTTTTCGTTATCGTCACGTGTTTGTCCTTCAGGAACTTTTCGATGAGTTCTTCCATTTCCTCATCCTCCCAGGATTGCGCTTGGAGCGGCCAGAACAGAAGCAAGCCAAGAAGCAAAATGCTGAGTTGTGAAATCTTTTTCATAGTGGTATGTTTGATTGTTTGATTCATAATGGGATGTAACGTGTCGTGGTATCTACGAGGTATTCCTCTTGGTAGGCGGTCTCCACTTGCCGATGGATGATCTTGTTCACCAAGTCCTTGATGCGTTCGTCTGCTCGCATGAGGCCCGTCAGCTCAGCCAGGCAGGAGCTGTCTCGGCAGTCGCCCATCTGGTTTTCGAGTTGCGTGAGGTAGTAGTAGAGGCTGTCCGCGGCAGAGGCAAGCACGACGGCTTCGGTCTGGGGCTGAGGCTCTTCGGCAGGCTTCACTCGGGGCGTCTTCGAACGTGGCACGTTAACTTTGTCAACTTCACGTGTTAAGTTGGCCAACTTAACGTGCTTAGTTTGCGATTTATCCACGTTATCTTTTTCGATGACCTTAGTCGTGTCTTTCTGCTCGACAGGTTCTTCTGTCTTTTCAGCGAGTTGCGTGGGCTGCTGAGGCTTGAAGTTCCACCAGGTGAAGAGTGCTACAACTGCGATCAAGACTGCGGCAATTGCCAGAAGAGCCTTTCCCATCGACTTCGTGAAGCGAGGGGCATTCCTCTTTTCGGCCAGCAAAGCGTCGAAGAGTGCCTCGTCGCGATTGAGCTCGCTTTCAGTTGGCAGTTCCCACTTCTTCTGCTCTATCGGGTGTTTCCCCTCGAGATAACTGTCTATGAGTAGTTTTTTATCCATCAATGTATCCTCCTTCTTTTAGTACATTATATATATGTCCGCGTGCGTGGCTCAACATCGCACTGACCGTTCTGGCGTTGATGCCTGTCGCAATCGCTATTTCACGTGTGTCCATCTGTGCTTCGGCAAACATCCGCCAGAGCCGTTGCTCGGAGCGTCGGAGCGTTTGTGTGGCATTGTGTAGGGCAGCTTTGAGTTCGCTTTCCTCGAGCGTCTGGTCCTCGTTCGAAGCGGGAAGTGTGACTTCGTGACTGGTGGTGAGTGGTGAATGAGGTCGCCGCTGCTCCCTCCGCCACACGTTGACGCACTCGTGTTTGGCAATTCTGATGGCCAGCCTCTCAGCCTCCAAAGGCGAGGACAAAGTGCCCCAAGCCTTCCAAAGGCTTATGATGGTCTCCTGCGCCACATCCTCGGCCGCCTCTTCCTCCTTGAAGAAACTCAGCCCGATCTGCTTCGCCCTTGAGCGCAGAATGTGTGCCAAACGTTCGAAGCTTATGCTCGACGAAGTCAACTCTGTGTGCTCCATACACCCTAATAACGTCAGAAAAGGCTAAATGTTATGCGAAGTTAACTACTTTTAACAAATAAATTGCTCTTTTCTTTGTGGTTTGGTCAAAAAAGTGTAACTTTGTGGCGGTATTATGCGCTTGTGGTGGAATTGGTAGACACGCCAGACTTAGGATCTGGTGCCGAGAGGCGTGTAAGTTCGAGTCTTATCAGGCGTACAAAGTCCCAGTATATTGGGACGTTGATAACAGAAGTCAGTGGGTGAAAAGATTTTAGAGATTATGAAACTTCATAAATGGATCTGCTTTATTGTGCTTGCAGTCGCAATATTCGTTGGCTGCACGGAAGACGTTGACACCTCTGCCAGATATGTGTTCAGAGAACGTACTATCGCCAGCTACTTGGAAGACCATGAACAGTTTAGCGAATATGTGCGTCTGCTAAAGGAACAGAAGGTGAGCGACGTCAGCGAGACGAGTGTCTATCAGCTCATGACGGCTTATGGTTATTACACTTGTTTCGCTCCGACGAACGATGCCATTCAGAAGTATCTCGACTCGCTCGTCATCAAAGGCATTATCCCCGAAGCTGACTGGAATTCCTTCCCGGATGAGAGAACTTTGGACAGCATCCGATCTGTGCTTGTGCTCAACAGCATCCTGGACGGCACGAAACAAGAGAAGACATACATCACGCCTGAGTTCCCCAAGACAAACGAGGAGTTCGACATCAATACGATGGCCGACCGCAAAATCAGCGTCACCTACGACAAGAAAGACCTCGATAGTTGCAGCATCGACGGCATCTGTCCCGTCTCGAAGAAGAACAGGGACATCGAAGCCATCAACGGCTTCATCCATGAGGTGGGCTATGTCATCAACCCAAGCAACGAGACGCTGGGCAGCACGCTCCATAAGTTCACTATCGATCCCGAGAGTAATCTGAGCATTATGGCCAAGCTCGTGGAGGCTTGCGGATTGGTCGATTCGCTCTCTAAGGTGAAGGACGAACGCTACGAACAGCTATACAAGACCGGAGCCTTCCCGAGTTTCGCATGGCAGCTACGCGGCTGGGAGATACCAGCTCCCGAACATCGAAAGTACGGCTATACTCTCTTTGCAGAGACCGACGACTTCTGGGAAGCAGAACTGAGCAAAGACCGTGAAGACATTACCTTGAGTGATATTGCGAACTGGGCGGAGAACAAGGGCTACTATCCCGATGCCATCAACGATGACAACTATGTGGAAGAGAGCAATCTGCTCAACCAATTTACTACCTATCACCTGTTGCCACAACGCATTCCCGTCGATAAACTGGCTCTGCATTACAACGAACGTGGTTACAACTATAAGAATAAGAATCAGGCTCCTGTGATACCTGTCTGGGCACATTATGTCACGATGGGCAAGCGTCGCCTGCTGCGCATCTGGGAGAGCGCAGAAAGCGGAGGACCATACCTGAATCGCTTCCCCAAGCTCAACAACGGACGCCAGGAAGACTATCACGAAAAGGAGTGCTCCGAAGAGAATAGAGGTGTAGAGATTAAGACAGATGAGAGTTCAGGCATTATTAAGCTCATCAATGCAGTCATTTATCCGATTCATGCACCTCTTGCTTATACAGACCGCGTTCGCAGCGAGCTTGCAAAGCAACGCCTCCGTTACGATGCCTGGGAACTGCAGCCCGAGGCGATGAACAACGATATGCGACTCGTCAGCAAGACCGATGCCATCTGGTACTTCTCCAGCGATCCGGACAAGCAATACTTCCAGAATGTTACCGTCAACAGCAAGCGAACCAACTTCATGCTCCTGAGCGGACGTGACCAAAGCTGGCCAAACTATCAGGGCGATGAGTTGTTGGCTGAGGGCGTCTATGACATTACCATCACGCTGCCTCCTGTGCCTATGACCGGTGTTTACGAGATACGAATGGGCGTCTCTACCTATAGCGGAACGCGAGGCATTTGTCAGGTTTATTGGGGCTCTCGCAAGGATCAACTCGTGCCCCAAGGCATTCCCGTCAATATGCAATTGGGTGGTAACAGCGAGAACAATATGCTCGGCTGGGAAAAGGACACGGAAGACGATGACTACAATGCCGAGGTGGACAAGAAGATGCGTAATAACGGCTTCATGAAAGGGCCGAAGTACATCGTGGCAAGTGCTGGTGGCACCGAAACAAACCGCATGAATGCTGGTGCGACCCGCCGTATCGTGGTGCGCGAGACTATGTCGCCCGACGTTGTCTATTACATGCGTTTCAAGACAGTGCAGCCTGACTTTACGCAAAAGCAGCTCTTCGTCGATTATCTGGAGTGGTGTCCGAAGGAAGTCTTTGACAATCCCGAATTTCCCGAGGACATCTGGTAAAGGTAAAGTTTACAGTCTACAGTTTACAGTTTAGCGCGAAAGCTGATAGAAACAAAGAAGCCCCTCTCTCCTAGAAAGGGGCTTTTCTTTTGCCTTAACGTTAATCTCTAACCCTTAACCACTAACCCTTCAACACGGAAGCAATGAAGGCTTGCATCTCTCCCCAGTGCTTCTCGATGCTCAGGAGCAGGTGCAGCTGGTTGTTAGCGCGGACGAAGTTGTGGTCGGGATACTGGCACTTCCAGTACTTGTCACCGCTCAGGTAATCCCAGAGGAAGCGAACGCACTGCATGTAGGGGAAGAGGGCCGTTGCGTAGGGCAGGTTCTCTATCTCGACAGGCAGGAGGAAACTCTTGGCGCTTTCAAGGTAACCTTCCGTGAAGGCCTTGAAGATGTCCATGCGGAACTGCACCTTGTCCATCTCGGGACAGTCCTCGGCAACCTCGTTGGCAGCGGTGCGGAGGAAATCTCCGTAGTCGGAGAAGATGAAGTTGGGCATCACGGTGTCGAGGTCGATGACGCAAAGCACGTTGTCCTGCTTGTCGAACATCATGTTGTTGACCTTCGTGTCGCAATGACAGACGCGCTTCGGCAGCGTTCCTTCGCGGCCCATTCGTTCGGCTTTGCACATTTCATCGGCGCGCTTCTCTATTTCAGCCAGCATCTTCTGCACGCGTTCTTCCTTCACACGACCAGCCGGGTCGCGCTTGATGACATCGTGGAGTTGCTCGAGGCGGAACTCCATGTTGTGGAAGTCCTTGATGGTCTCGCCCAACTGAACCGGTATGTCGGCAAGCATTGCCTGGAAGTTACCGAAGGCACGACCTGCGGCACGACTGCTCTCGGGATTGACGGCTTGCTTCGTGATGGCGTTGTCGATGAAGACCATAAGACGCCAGTATGTGCCGTCGTCCATGATGGTGTAGAGTTTGTCGCTGTTCTTTGCAGGGATGAAGCGCAAGACGCGTCGGTCGATGTCGGGTGTTCCTTCTGCGGCAAGCTTCTTTCGGATGTGTGTGGTCACTGCGTCGATGTTGCGCATCACCATGTCCACATCGGGGAAGACGTTGTGGTTCACGCGTTGCAGCACGTAGTCGGGCTTGTCCGCCTCGGCAGTCTTAACTTTATAGGTGTCGTTGATGAGTCCTTCGCCCAGCGGCTTAATCTCGCTGACGGTTCCTTCGTAGGCAAAGCGGCCTACGATAGCTGTTAGTTTTGCATCCATAGTTTATCAGTTTATAGGTTGTTTTGTGTGCAAAGATACGAAATAAATTAGAAATGGGAAATGAATAATGAAAAATTATTTGTAACTTTGCAAACGAAAACATATAAAACACAGGATAATATGAGACGCCATTTCTTATTCTCTTGTTTTCTTATTTTGCTATCCTCCTTCGTCTCGGCTCAGACATCATCTAAGCCTACTACCTTGGATGGTTGGGCTGAGCGCCTGGGCGCTTTTGGCAAGTCAATTCCACAGGAACAGGTCTTCGTGCACATGGACAACACGTGCTATTTCCTTGGAGATACGATATATTACAAGGCATACGTGCGTCGTAGTGATACAGGCACGCCGAGCCGATTGAGCGGAGTCCTCTATGCGGAATTGCTGAATCAGGACGGCTACCTTGTAGAGCGACAACAGCTCGAGCTGCGGAACGGACAGGTACATGGAAGTTTCGTCCTGCAAGATACACTCTACGGAGGCTATTACGAGCTGCGAGCCTACACGCGCTGGCAACTCAACTGGGGCATCACGGAGCATCCGCACAACAAGGTCTCCGAGCAATGGTTCTTTAATAAACGGATGGCGAAGGAGTATTATCAGGACTATGAGAAACTCTATAGTCGCGTCTTCCCAGTTTTTGATAAGCCTAAGGAGCCAGGCGACTTCTTCCACGAGATGACCCTTCGCCCGCTTCGTCGCCTGTCGAAGATAGACGAGACGTCTCCCAAACCACGGCTGCAACTCTTCCCCGAAGGTGGAAACATTGTGGCTGGTGTGCCTAATCGGGTAGCCTTCGAAGCCACAAGCAATGAGGGGCTTCACTTGGATGGCAAGGTGACGGTGACCGAAGGCTCGGGTACGGTTGTTGCCGAGGCTGACGTCGAGCAACGAGGTCGCGGCTCGTTCACCTTCACGCCTCAAAGCGGCAAGACTTACACCGCGACCTATGTCGGCAAGAAAGGCACGACGAAAGAAAAGCTTCCGAGTCCCGATGTGGATGGCGTAGCACTGCAAGTCGTGAATAATGGGGTGGGGAACAGACAAATAGAGGTCAAGGCAGCGGGCAGCGCGGCCAGCGAAGAGCTCGGTATGACTGTGATGCATGACGGCGTGATGCTCGACTTCCAGACCATTCCCGCAGGCAGTTCAGCCACACTCGTCCTTGATGAGTCGAAGCTGAAGACAGGTGTCTGCCAAGTTACTATATATAATAATGTAGGGCGCGTCTATGCGGACAGACTCTTCTTCTGCCGTAAAGACGATTTTGCGCCAAGCAATCTTCGCTTCAATGGCTTGGGCAAACAGCCGTTGGAACCTTTCGCTCCAGCCAATGTTGCTGTGGAAGGCGGCAAGCCTGGCGCTACGGTCAGCGTCTCTGTCTGTGACGCAACACACAGCGAGTACCTTTACGACAACGGCAACATCCTGACGGAAATGCTCTTGGCCAGCGAGATACGAGGCTTCGTGGAGAACCCGGGCTACTTTTTCGAGGCAGATGATGAGGAGCACAATCGTGCCCTGGACCTCCTTTTGATGATTCAAGGCTGGCGTCGTTACGACTGGCACACGATGACCGAGCCTGGCGCTTTCGTGCTCAACCACAAGCCCGAGCAGACGCCACTCCTTGTGGGCGAGGTCAACAAGTATATGGCCAGCGAACAGGAATCGCAGTTTGCCGACAACTTCATCTCGGTGAGTGCCGGCAGTAATGCTGCCGATGCCGTCAGCCTGACAGGCGACACGCAGGAGGCAACCAATATGGATAGCGATGCGAGGGAGGCCGAGGATGCCGGTACGGTGACTGCAACCCGCCAACTCAACGAGACGACAGGGCCGGAGGTCACTACTGCCCGAGATGAACTGGCACGCTTCACTCAGACCGACAGCGAGCTGAAGCGGGAACTCCTCGTAAAGGCACGCTTCGCCAAGCCTGGGGCTGAGCAGGGAATCGACGGCGTGATGACGACCGAGAAGCACCGTTTCGCCATTCCTTCGCCACGCTTCTACGAGGGATGCATCTTCCATCTTGCGGCAAGCGACAGTACCAAGTGGAAGGGTAAGACACATGTCTGGGAGTATCCCAGCACGGATCGTAACGACCGCCTTAACTATCCTGAGTTCTATGTCCGCCTGCAGCCTTTCTTCCCGCGCTTCGTCAAGCCGTACGACTGGTACCAGTGCCATCTGGCAGAAGCACCGAAGGGTTCGGTCATAGCACCAGATTGGGTGATGGACGGCTCGCGTCTGCTCGACGAAGTGACGATAGGCGTCAAGCGCGCTCGGCTGGGTAAGTTCGACCCCACGAAGCCCGCCTACGTCATCGACGCCTACCAGGCTTTCAACGAGATCTGTGATGCAGGCTTCTGTCCGGGCGTCTATTACGGCTACAACCGCTTCGTGCGTGACATCTCGCGCACTTATATCGGCGACATGAACCTGTCGCGCGACTACGTCCTCGAACTTCGTATCGATGGCAAGAAGGAGGCAAGTCAATCCGTTGCAGAACATGGCCGCACCAGCATCGGCGGCGCTATGGATGGCAGCATGCCCGTCGAGACGTTCAACATATCAACTGGCGAGAAGGAGAAATATAACCTGCTGAAGAACTTGGGGAAGGTCTATATCTACACCGACTACAGCCCCCGTCGCGAAGGCAATTCGCTTTATGATGGCGAGGACATTCCCATTGTTACTGTTGACCTTCACCTCATCGACAAGAACGACTCGCAACGTGCCACATCGCGCGACCGTCGTTACGTTCTGCCGGGCTATTCCGCTCCCGAAGAGTTCTACCAGCCCGACTATTCGCAGAAGCCTTTGCCGACCGTGAAAGACTATCGTCGCACCCTTTATTGGAACCCGGATCTGCAACTTGACGATGCCGGCAAGGCCGAGTTCCGCTTCTACGGTAACGGAAAGCAAACGCATCTCAGCGTCAGGGCCGAGGGTATGGCGGGCGACGGAACACTCCTCACGGGCAAGAGTCTGCCGGAGGACAGATAAATGAAGAATGGCGCCCCTCTCATTCCCCTATAGGGCGTTACTCATTCCCCTATAGGGCGTTGCTCACTCCCCTATAGGGCGTTGCTCACTCCCCTATAGGGCGTTACTCGCTACTCTATACGGCGTTGAAAATCCCTTTAGCATGCATGTGAAAACTCGACGTGTTAAGTTGTGCAATTAGGCAGTGCTTAGTTTGTTTTTTAGCAGTGCTTAGTTTGTCGTTTAGCACTGTTAAGTTTGTCGTTTAGGCGTGTTAAGTCTGCTAACTAGACTAATGTAGTTGATTTTCTTCGCTTTTTTCGTTACAAAATTGCAAAGGTTGGATAAATAATTGTACCTTTGTGGGCAAAATAGTACAAAGCGTGAAGTCAATGAGGTTTATAGTGTGTCTGTTGTCATGCTTGCTGGCAATCGGAGCGGTTCGCGCAGATGCTCCGACCTTCAGCATGCCCCACGGCATCTACTACGAAGGGTTCCGGCTCTATATTACCTCGCCCACTCCAGGTTCCATACTCTATTATACCGACGACGGCAGCGACCCGAGGGTGAAAGGGCAACTCTATGACGGCTCGCTCAACGTCAGTTCCACGATGGTCATCCGCACGGCAAGTCTTGTTCAGGACACCGTTTGGAGCGACGTTGCGACAGCCTCTTACATCTTCCCGAAAAGCCTTCTGACGCAAGGCAACAAGCCTTACGGATATCCGCAGTACTGGGGCAAGTACTGCGAAATATCGGGAACAGCCATCGCCGACTACGAGATGGACCCTGAGATAACTCGCAACGAGACCTATGCCGCCTACGTTACCGAGGGCATCACCAAGCTTCCCATCGTCTCTCTCGTTACCGACAGGGACAACCTCTTCAACCGAGAAGCCGACTCGATAACAGGCGGCATCTACATCTATACCGGTTGTCCCGTTGGAGACGGCACGGGAAGAGGGTGGGAGCGCCCCGTCAGCTTCGAGTTGATAGGCGGTCAGGACAATCACGACCTCACGGTTTCTTGTGCCCTGAAGCTGCATGGCGGACATGGCAGACTGCCCGAGAAGAACCCGAAACATGCTTTCCGTCTGCACTTCAAGAGTGATTACGGACCCAAGAAACTCAAGTATCGTGTCTTTGGTGAGCGTGGTCCGAAGAAGTTCAATGCACTCGTTCTTCGTACTTTCTTCGGCTACTCCTGGCAACATTGGGATAATGCCCAACGCAACAAGGCACAATATGCTCGCGACCTTTGGGCAAGGGAAACGCAGGCGAAGATGGGCGAACCCATCAGCACGGGACAGTATGTTCACCTCTTCCTCAATGGCCTTTACTGGGGCATGTATAATCTGTGCGAACGCATAAGCGATGATTTCTGCGCGGCTAACTTCGGAGGAGACGACGGGGACTGGGATGTGACGGAAGTGGATGGCGGCGCCGGTCAGTATCATGCCGCAATTCCCACGTACGGGGATATTGATGCATGGAACGCCATGGCCGACCTCATCTACGAACTCCCCAACCATAAAAGCTACATGCATCTGGTCGGGTGTGGCAGCGACGGCAAGCCAAACGTGAAATATCCTAAGCTGCTCGAGGTGGATAACTTCATTCGCTACATGCTCATCAACCTTTATGGCGGCAACACCGACTGGGATCATCACAACTGGTACGCTTTCAGGAACCGTTACTGGGACGACGAAGGCTTCCGGTTCCTCTGCTGGGATACGGAGAACATCCTCGTCTCGCCTACCGAAAACCTTACCTCGAAGAACAATCGCGGCTGCCCGACCGGCTTCCTGAACCGCTTGATGAAGCAAGGTATCTTTGCCCATCGCTTCCACGAAGAAGCACAGCGCGCACTCACGCATGGCGGTCCGCTTACTCCCGAATCTGCCCTCGCAACCTGGGACAGCCTGTATGGCGTCATTGAACTCCCTTTGTGGGATGAGGCAGCTCGCTGGGGCGACTATCGTCGAGACGTGCATCCATACCAGTCGAAGGGCTCGCTCTACAAGCCCGACGGCGCCTTTGCGGCTGAACGTCAGCGGTTGCTGAAGCAGTATTTCCCAGTCCGAACGGCCAATCTCATCAAGCAACTTCGCGAAAAAGGCTGGTTCCCCAATGCCGAGGCACCTGCCATCTTTGTCGATGACACTGAGATCGGTTACGAACTTCAGCATTATTGTACGGAAAGTTCGCTGACTCTGTCTGGCGAAAACATCTATTATACGCTCGATGGCAGCGAGCCGGTCAACTGGTTCAACAACGATGCCGGAGCCCTTTCGCCTACCGCCAAGCCTTATTCCGAAGGTGATAACATTGGCGAGGAACTGGCCGCCATGCAACTGCCGGACACCATCACGCTGCGAGCCATCAGTAATAAGGATGGCGAGTGGAGTCCCATCGTCAGCGTCCAGCTTGTGGTGGATAGTCCGGATGGCCTAACAGACCTGAAGAATCACAAGGCTTCAAAGGATATTATCTTCGACTTGCAAGGCCGACGCATCACGGCTCGTGACCTCCGTCAGGGCGTCTTCATCATTAACGGAAAGAAGAGAATCGTAAGATGAAAGAGATAGAAATAACTTCTTTGGAATGTCAGGAGCTGGAAGCCTACAGCACGCTAACGGAGGCTCAACTGCGCAACAGACTCGAGCCGGCCAAGGGTCTCTTCATTGCCGAAAGCCCGAAAGTGATTGGCGTGGCGCTTGATGCAGGCTTCGAACCAGTCTCTCTGCTCTGTGAACGCAAGCATATCGAGGGCGATGCCCATGGTATAATTGAAAGATGTCCTGCCGATATGCCCGTCTATACCGGCAGTCGTGAACTCTTGGCGCAGCTTACGGGCTACACCTTGACGCGCGGCGTGCTTTGTGCCATGCGGCGTCCAAAGGCTCTTCCACCAGAGGAAATCTGTCGGGACGCGCATCGAATTGTCGTCCTTCATGGTGTCTGCGATACGACAAACGTCGGTGCCATCTTCCGTTCGGCAGCCGCCCTCGGCATAGATGCCGTGCTGATGACGCGCGATTCCTGCGACCCGTTGAATCGCAGGGCTGTTCGCGTCTCGATGGGAAGCGTGTTTCTTGTGCCATGGACTTGGCTTGATGCAGAAGACGGGACAGCCGTCGGCACCATTCATAAACTGCAGGAGATGGGCTTCACGACTGCTGCGATGGCTCTCAGGAAAGATGATATCAGCATAGACGACCCGAAGCTAAAGCAGACGAAACGCCTTGCCCTCATCATGGGAACAGAAGGCGATGGCTTGCCCGACGCCGTCATCGATGCTGCCGACCTCGTTGTGAAGATTCCGATGCACAACGGCGTGGACAGCCTTAACGTAGGTAACGCCGCCGCAATTGCTTTTTGGGAAATAAAGAAACAGTAGCTGATAGCTACATATCGTACCTCAGGTTCTCCCAGTCGGTCTCCTGATCGAGCTGAGCCATGAAGTCGTCGAGAACACTTTGGTCTATGTCGCCCAGCTCGAACTCCTTCTGCGCATCCTTACGAATCTCGGCAATCCATGCACGACGGGCTGTCACGTAGTCCTCGTGAACCTGCTTTGCCGTCTCTTCCGTTATTTCGTCTATGCCATAATACTCGCAGATGAGGCGATAGCTCCAAGCCCATCTGTACTCGGCATAGTTGTCGTTTGCGCGGACGAACTCCTCGCGGATGTCATGGATGTTATTGAGCAAGCCATCCTTTATAGCGTCAACGATGCGCTTCTCCTCGCTCAGGGGAATAAGCAAGCCGCTGAGGTCACTCCATTTCCCTGTGCCGACAGACGAAACGGGACGTTCCAGGCGATGCCTCTTCATGACCGCTCCCATGTAGATTCGCAGGGCGATGTCGTAGTATTTGATGCCTTTCTTGAGCGACGAGTTCTTGATGACGTAGTCGTGGAAGTTGTAGGTCTCCACATCGCCCGACACCTCCCTGAGTGCTTCGAGCGTTCGCTTTGCCACCATTATGCGGCCAACTGAGAAAGGAGAGAGCCAGTCGAAGTTGACGATGGAGTTCTTGCCTTTGCTATGACGCTTGTCGCGTTTCGGCCATTTGCGTATGTCGCGATATAGTCCGACAGTAGTGAGGTTGCGTCCCGGCACGAGGTACATGTCGTCGCCATGCGCAATGAGATAGGAGAAGGGCAGTTTCCTGGTGTCAGGATGGTGCATAAGTTTGCCGAAGCAGACGCTGAAGGTACCAATTCTGGCAGGCATCAGGATGTAACCACCACTGGCAGTCTTCGTGCCTCTTTCAAGCACACCCCAATGCATAGGCCCCATCTTGTAGGCATGATTCGAGAAGTTTGTGCCCGAGCCGGCGTTGTAGAAAGAGAACATGCCACCGATGAGGAGCGAACTCTTATGGTGCGATGCGGAGAACGGACCGCAGAAAGCAGCACATGCCTCGCCGTTGCTCATGAAGCAATTTGCAAAGAAGAGACTGTTTTCGGCAGTGAAACCATCAGCTATCTTGCAGGCCTCGCCCACGAAACAGTTCTCGAGTTTGCTGGCATTGGTGATGCTTGAACCGTTGTAGATGACGGAGTTCTCGCAGATGACGCCTACGCCAATCGTGACAACGGCATCGGTAATGCTCTTCAATGTGCAGTCGCGGAGGCGGAATGCCCCGTCAATGACGCAGCCGTCGCTTATGTGGCAGTTCGTGATGTCGTGTGTTGATGTGATGCGGACATTGTTGCCTATGGTGGTGACGGGCAGGCTGTGTGCCACGATGTTCTCTTTGACGAGGCGTCGCACAACGTCGGTGAACGCTTTGTCCTGCTCATATTTTACCATCAAGCAGGCAAGTTGGGAGTTCAGCCCGTCGAAGATCATGACGTTGCCATCGCCTACTTCATTAAGAACGGAGATAACGTGTCCTTCTCCGAAGGAAGCGGTGCGACGGATGCCGCTGTGTTTGACGAAGCCCTGGCTTATCTCAACCGTCTTATTGAACGAGCCGAGCGTCACCTCGCCATAGAAGTTTGTCTGCTGTATGTAGTCGGTGCAGAAATCGTCTGCCACCGAGATGTCCTGCCACTCTTCTGCCGTGCATCCCTGACTCTTGAGAGCAGCAATCTCACTATCGTTAAGTTTCCTCATAAACCAATCTTTTTACCTGATTATGTGCTTTCAATGTGCAAAGATACAAAGAAAATAAGAATTATGAATTAAGAATTAAGAATTAATTTGTATCTTTGCAAAAACTTTCACATTATGTATTATATAAGTAAGAGGTTGGTTATCTCTGCCAGCCACCACTTGGAACTTTCCTATCCCAGCAAGTGCAGCCAGTTGCACGGACACAATTGGACCATCACTGTTTACTGCAAGGCCAAGGAACTTAATGCAGACGGCATGGTTGTTGACTTCAAGCTCATCAAGCAACGCATCGAGTCGCAACTCGACCATGCTAACCTCAATGAGGTGCTTCCTTGCAACCCAACAGCCGAGAACATCGCGAAGTGGGTGTGCGACCAACTGCCTGAGTGCTATCGCGTGGATGTTCAGGAGAGCGAAGGCAACATGGCAACATACGAAGAGGAATGAAGGTAAACGAATTCTTTGTCTCGCTTCAGGGCGAAGGGCACTTCACCGGAACGCCCTCTTTCTTTCTTCGCCTGTCGGGTTGCAACCTGCAGTGTCCCTTCTGCGACACCAGTCATCAGACCTTTATGGAGTTGAGCGAGGCCACGATTGTCGAGGAGGCAAGTCGCGAGAAGCCGCGTCACATTGTCATTACAGGCGGCGAACCTGCCTTGCAACTCACTGGGTCTCTTGTCGAAAAGCTGCATGAAGCAGGCTTCTTCGTACAGATCGAGACGAATGGCACGCTGCCTCTTCCGTCAGGCATCGACTGGGTGACGTGCTCGCCAAAAGGCAACCCTGTCCTGAATAACGTGGATGAGTTGAAGGTTCTCTATAAAGGAGAGGGAACCGACCTTAGCATAGCCGACCAGATACAGGCGAAGGAGTATCGCTTGCAGCCGCTCGATACGGGCAACGAGATGCGCAATAGTATCATTCTTCGCGACACGATTGCGTACATTCTGCAGCATCCTAAGTGGTCTTTGTCGTTGCAGACTCACAAGATGCTCGGGATAAAATAGCTGATTTTACTTGTTTTCTTCCTCGAGGGAATAGAAGGAACTGCCGTCGAAGCAGTGTGTGCAGATGCGTTCCTTCGGCAGGCCGATGGCTTTGACGAGTGTCTCGAGCTTTGAGAAGCGCAGCGAGTCGAGGTTCAGACGGCGGGCAATCTCATCGACCATGCGTTTGTACTCGGGGCTGTCGGTACGGGTGTAGGCTTCGAGATTCTTGCTGTCATCACCTTCGAAGTCTTTGATGATGCGGCGAGTGAGCAGTTCCAAATCGCTCTTACTTGCGCTGTAGTTGACGAAGGGACAGCTGTAAACGAGCGGCGGACAACCGATGCGCATGTGAACCTCCTTGGCTCCGAGGGCGTGAAGCTCTTTCGTGTTGTCCCTCAATTGCGTACCGCGGACGATACTATCGTCGCAGAAGAGCACGCGTTTGCCTTCCAGAACGTCTTTGTTGGCGATGAGCTTCATCTTGGCAACAAGGTTTCGCATCTCCTGATTGCTGGGCGTAAAGGAGCGAGGCCAAGTGGGTGTGTACTTGCTTATAGCGCGCATATAGGGGCAGCCGTGTCCTTGAGCATAGCCCACAGCCATGCCCACGCCGCTGTCTGGAATGCCGCAAGCGCAATCCACCTCAGTCTTGTCTTCCTGACCCATTACTCGTCCGCACTCGTTCCGCACCATTTCCGTGTTGCGGCCCTCGTAGTTGCTGGTCGGGAAGCCGTAGTAAACCCATAGGAAAGAGCAGATTTGCATGCGAGGATTGGGTTTCCTGAGGACTGTCATCACGTCGGAAGTGATGCGGATTATCTCGCCTGGACCGACGTAATAGGTCGTCTCGAAGCCCAAGTTGGGGAAGGCCGATGTCTCGCTCGTCACGGCAAGTGCACCGTCTTTCTTGCCTACCACAATCGGCGTCCTGCCCCACGAGTCTCGAGCAGCAATGATGCCGTTCTCGGTGAGGAGCAGCATGGAGCACGAACCCTTGATGTGCTTGTAAACGATCTCAATGCCGTCCACGAAGTCCTTACCTTTTATAATAAGCAGGGCGATGAGCTCCGTCGGATTGATCTTGCCGCTGCTGAACTCGCTGAGGTGTCCTCCTTCGTCGAGCAGCTGCTGCGCCAGTTCGTCCTGATTCGTAATCTTTGCGACGGTGACGATAGCGAAGCGACCCAAATGACTGTTCATGAGCATCGGTTGCGCATCGGTGTCGCTGATGACGCCAATGCCCGACTTGCCCTGGAACTTATCGAGTTCGGGCTCGAAACGTGAGCGGAAGTAGGTGTTTTCTAAGTTGTGGATGCTGCGCAGGAACTCGCCAGAGTCGCTCAGGGTAGCCATGCCACCACGTTTTGTACCGAGATGTGATTGATAGTCTGTGCCGTAAAAAAGGTCAGCAGTGCACTTCTGCTTTTGTACCGTACCGAAGAATCCACCCATTTGTCTTATAGTTAAGAGTTAAAAGTTAAGAGTTAAGAGTTATACCCAACCCTTTCGCTCTGCTACTTTTTTCGGGTGCAAAAGTACGGCAAAACGTGCTTTTCTGCAACTTTTCCTTGCCCTTTTTTCTTGATATAACGCAAAAAAGTTTTCTTGCCCCTTGCTCCTTATCTCTTGCTCCCTATGTTCAGTTGGGATACACGAGCTTGAAGTCGAGCTGCTTACGGTAGAGATCGGCCCTTGCGACCTGTACCTTGACGCTGTCCCCGAGGTTGTACTGGTGGTGATAACGGCGGCCTTTCAGGCAATAGTTATGTTCGTCGAAGTCATAGTAATCGCCCTCAAGGTCGCGAAGCGGTATCATGCCTTCGCACTTGTTCTCGTCTATCTCGACGTAGAGGCCGAACTCCGTGACGCCGGAAATCGTGCCTTGGAAGGTCTCGCCCAAGTGGTCGTTCATGTACTCGACCTGCTTGTACTTGATGCTTGCCCTTTCTGCCGAGGCCGCGGTCTGTTCCATGTCGCTGCAGTGCTCACAGTATTCCTCGTATTTATCCTGCCCGACATTGCGCCCGCCTTCAGCATAACGGGTGAGAAGCCTGTGCACCATGAGGTCGGGATAGCGGCGGATTGGGGACGTGAAGTGTGTGTAGTAGTCGAACGCGAGACCGTAATGGCCGCAATTGAACGTGCTGTACTTGGCCTTCATCATCGCTCGGAGCGTAATCATCTCGATGACATTTTGCTCGCGCTTGCCTTTGACGTCGTCGAGGAGGCGATTCAAGTTGCGGCTTATCTCTGTCCTATTGCCTGTCGTCTTCAGCCTGTGTCCGAACTTCTTGACAAAGTCGGCGAGGCTCAAGAGCTTTTGCGGATCGGGATTCTCATGGATACGATAGGGCAGAACCTTAGGCTTGACGTTCTTAGGAACCTTTCCGATGCTCTCGGCCACCGTTTTGTTTGCGAGCAGCATGAACTCCTCGATGAGTTTGTTGGCATCCTTCGCTACCTTGAAATACACGCCAGTCGGGTGACCGTCGGCATCGATGTTGAAGCGAACCTCACACCTATCGAAGTCAACTGCCCCGTTAGCAAAGCGCTTTTGACGCAGTTGCTTGGCCATACGGTTCAATACAATGAGAGACCCCTCTAAATCTCCCCTTAAAGGGGAGACTTGCGAACTTGGGTTCTCTCCCTTTAAGGGAGAGTTAGAGAGGGTCTGTGCTGGGGCGCTTGGGGCTGTGTAATCCTCCTCGCTTGCCTCGTGATGATCTTCGAGGACCTTTTGCACCTCTTCGTACGTAAAGCGCCGATCGCTTCGAGTTACCGTGTGAGCCAGATTCCAATACTTCACTTCGGCCTTCTCGTTCATGTGGAAGATGACCGAATACGTCAGCTTATCTTCGTCGGGACGGAGTGAGCAAATGTAGTTGCAAAGCCGTTCCGGCAGCATCGGCACCGTGCGGTCCACGAGATAGACACTTGTCGCGCGCTTGTACGCTTCCTTATCTATAATAGAGCCCTCCTTGACGTAGTGGCTGACGTCGGCAATGTGGACGCCCACTTCCCACAGCCCCTTCTTCAGTTCACGGATGCTGAGGGCGTCGTCGAAGTCTTTCGCGTCGTACGGGTCGATGGTGAAAGTCAGCACATCTCGCATGTCGAGTCGGCGAGCAATCTCTTCCTCAGTGATGCCCGGAGTGAGCTTCTCGGCCGCTTTCTCCACGGCTGGAGGATAGACGTAAGGCAGTCCGTACTCGGCCAGGATAGCGTGCATCTCGGCATTATTCTCGCCGGTCTTGCCAAGTATGTCAACCACTTTGCCAATCGGGTTCTTGGCTCTGTCCGGCCACTCCACGATACGAACCACGGCTTTGTCGCCAGTCTTGCCTTTTTTGAGGTATTCCTTCGGGATGAAGATATCGTTGGCGAGGGTGCGGTCCTCAGTCAAGAGATACGCGTAGCCCTTTTGAACCTGCAGAGTTCCCACGAAAGTCTTGTCGCTTCGCTTGATGATGTCGGTCACCGAAGCCTCGCGAACATGGTGTTTACGGCGGGCAAGCAGGGTGACTTGAACCGTGTCGCCATCCATCGCATGCAGGCTGTTTCGTTCGGCCACAAGGATAGGTTCGCCGCCATCGGCAGGCTCGAAGGTGTTCTTGCCGTTTGCCTTTCGGTGGAAGATGCCGGTCATCACCTGCGAAGGCATGTTCAAAGTGTAGTACCCGCGCGGTTGTTCCTTGACGAAATCGTCCATGAGTAAGCCCTCGAGCACGTCGATGAGGAGCATTTTGGCTTGGCTTGTCCGCAGATGAAGCTGCTTGCAGATGCTCTTCAGCGAGAATGTGACGGCCGGGTTCTCCTGGAAAAAGTCAATGACTACCCTTTCTAAATCGTTCTTTCGCAGTCCGTGACTGCCGGTTTTCTTCTTGCTCATAACTCAAATCTTTTGGGCAAATTTACGAATTTTCCGTGATATGTGAATCATATCCATGTAGATATTTACAAAAAATAACATGTTTTGCAGGCAGCCAATCCATGTTGCGCGGGCAGATGTTGCAGCATGGGTTCATTGCATCAACATGTACGTGCAATTGCATATACATGTAGATGCAATTGCACGTACATGTATATGCAAACTCCCCATCGTGCTATATCGCCCATTCCTGCAGGGAGTAGAGGGCAAATCGGAGTGCAGGACGGGGTGACGAAGTGTATTCCTATATATAATATAATAATGTGTGGCAGCCCCCGAACTGTAAAATTATGAATTATGAATTATGAATTATGAATTAAATTTCGTACCTTTGCACCCGCAAACTGTATTTAGCAAGAAACGATTAGGCTATGAAATATGCTTTAGTTACCGGCGGATCTCGCGGACTTGGACGTGCCGTCTGCCTGAAATTGGCTGCTCAAGGGCTGCCTGTCATCATCAATTATCAGAGCAATCAGGCTGCTGCAGAGGCCGTCAAGGCTGAGATAGAGGCAGCTGGAGGCACGGCAGAGCTGATGCCTTTCAACGTTGCTAACGAGCAGGACGTTGACCGCGCCTTCGAGGCTTGGACGGAGGCTCATCCCGATGACTACATCGCGTACCTCGTCAACAACGCTGGTATCCGTCGCGACGGCATGATGTTCATGATGCCGACGGAAGACTGGAAGGCCGTACTCAGCACGTCGCTCGACGGATTTTACTATGTTACGCGTCGCTGTCTGCCAGCCATGCTTCGCAGGAAACATGGGGGTCGAATCGTGAATATGACTTCGTTGTCGGGTCTCAAAGGCTTGCCCGGACAGACGAACTACAGCGCTGCAAAGGCCGCTCTCATCGGCGCGACGAAGGCTCTGGCACTCGAAGCAGCCGCTCGCGATGTGACGGTCAACGCCGTTGCCCCTGGCTTCATCGAGACTGATATGACGAAAGACCTGCCAGTTGACGAGCTGAAGCAGCAGATCCCTATGGGCAGGTTCGGTCGTCCGGAAGAGGTGGCCGACCTGGTTAGCTTCCTCCTCTCCGACGCAGCCTCTTACATAACGGGCGAAGTGATATCCATAAACGGAGGACTCTACACTTAGTTCATAGTTATGAGTTCATAGTTCATAGTTGATTCCTCTGCTGGAAATAAGCAATGAAACTGTGAACGATGGACTGAACAACTATGGACTATGAACTATGAATTATGAACTACACAGACATCAATATACTGGAGCTCCTGCCGCAAAGGCCGCCGTTTGTGATGGTGGACCACTTGACGGACTATAGCGAGACACAGAGTTCGTGCGACCTCACCATCCGAAAGGACAACGTCTTCTGCGAGAACGGCGAGTTCGCGGCTGCAGGTCTCATCGAACATATCGCGCAGACTTGTGCTGCCCGGCTCGGCTACTACAATAAGTACATACTGAAGACGGGCGTCCGTCTCGGGTTTATCGGGGAGGTGAAAGACCTCGACATCGTCCGTCTGCCTCGCGAAGGAGAGACCCTCAACACGACAATCGTGGTCATGCAGGAGATATTCGACGTCACTCTCGTTACCGCCGAAGTGCGAGTAGGCGAGGAAACAATCGCCACAACACGCCTCAAGATTGCGCAAGGCGAACAGAGTTCCAATTTATAGTCCATAGTCCATAGTTCATAGTTATGCAGGAAAAGGAGCTACGTTTCTCGCGAGAATTCGAGGTTCGCTTCAGCGAAGTGGACATCATGGGCGTCGTCTGGCACGGAGCCTACCCGCTCTATCTGGAAGATGCGCGTGAGGCGTGGGGTCATCACTATGGCCTCTGCTACGATGACTACCTGAAGAACAATGTCTTCGCGCCTATCGTCGATATGGACATACGCTACCAGCGTCCCATCTTCTACACGACGAAACCGCGCATCGACATCACCTACAAGTTCTCTCCGGCAGCCAAAATCGTCTTCGATTACGAGATTCACGACACAGAAGACAATGCTCTTCTGACCTCCGCACGCACCATCCAGGCCTTTACCGACCAGCAATATCAACTCATCCTCGAGAACCCGGAGTTCTTCCTCCGCTGGAAAGAGAAGTGGGGACTGCTGTAGTTTATAGTTAGGAGTTTATAGTTCATAGTTATTTTTGCAAGTTCAATGGTTCTTCAAGACAACCTCTTTTCCATAATGTCGCAGGCACAAGAAGACGGACAGCCTGCCTTCCAAGTGCAAATTCACAAGGAATGGCCCATCTATAAGGCGCACTTCCCAGGTCATCCTATTACCCCTGGCGTCTGCATCGTGCAGATGATTCAGGAACTCCTGCAAGCCTATCTCGGTCGCGAGGTAAGCCTCCGCAAAGCAAAGACCGTGAAATATACCGCCATCATCTCGCCCGACGAGGTCAGCGAGCTGAGTGTCTCCTTCCCAAAGATCGAGGAGCAAGAAGACGGCAGCCTCAAGGTACAAGCCCAAGTCGCTGGCGGCGAGACCATCTACACCAAGCTGTCGGCAACATTTCAGTAAACAATATACCTTAATATAATAATAGCCCCCTGCACGAAACGGCAGGGGGCTATTGTTATTTGGGCTAACGTCTCTTATTGTTGAGCCATGATGCCAAGGACAGTTTGGTAGTCTGCAAGGTCAACACTTGTGTCATTGTTGACGTCACATACCTTGTCGTAAGCGTCTCTTGCCATGAGGCCCAATATGGTCTGGGCATCAGCAAGGTCAACATTACCATCATTATTTGTGTCACCTACAATGACGGGTCTGTCGGTTGTGATAACCATGTCGAATTCTTCAACGCTTGCATCCTTAAGGATATTCTCGCGGTAAACGATGTAGCCAGTATTGGCAGAAATGTCACGAGTGCAGTCGGTGTTCTCCTTTCCTTCAGCAAGAACAAGCGTATTGCCTGCCTGTCCAATCTTACCACCACCAACGACGACAGTGCCTTCATCAACCCATTCGTAAGCATAGGTGCCGTGAACACCGCCAGTTGTAAGAGGTTCTTTTGCGAAAGAACTGCCCAATGGCGTGATGTTGATTTCCTCAGGCTCTTCATCTTCGCTGTCTGCTTCGAACTGTTCATAGTCGCCCACTACCAGAAGAACAGGCTGGCCTGCTTCGGCTTGCTCTATTTGGTTGAAAGCATAATGTGCCTGCTCGCCTTCTGTGATGGCGCCTTGGTATGCATATATCTCGGCGTTTTCAACAGAGAAGGCAGTCGGGTAG
This sequence comes from uncultured Prevotellaceae bacterium, assembly GCA_900320565.1. GTDB lineage: Bacteria > Bacteroidota > Bacteroidia > Bacteroidales > Bacteroidaceae > Physcousia. The sequence goes on along the minus strand of ONSR01000051.1, from coordinate 3,490 downwards.
CACATGAAGATGATGCTGTTGGGTTTTGCATTCATGATAACACTCTCTGCAATGCCTTCGCCTTCGTCGAATTCGCTTTCGTCAATTGGCTCAATGTAAAGGGCACTGCTTGAGCCGACAGCGTCGTTATTCCACGTCACGAGGCTGTGACCGGCGTTCTGTGCGTGCAGATAAACAGGCGCATCGGCATAGTAACGCTCTCCTTTGAGGTTGCGTGCCTCGATAACTACCTTGCCATAACCTGCAGCCTTCACATTGAAGAGGGCAGGTGTGAGACCGAGAGTCAGGTTCGTGCTGCGTGCTGCGCCACTGAGATAGAGGCCGCTCTTGTGCTGGATGACGAATGCTGAGTCGCCTTGTGCAACGAAGCGGAAGGCAATTTGATCCATCTGTTCAATAGACTGGTCGCTGATGAAACGTACAGCCTGACCTACGGTTACCTCTTCGAGAGACGAGAAGCCTTGCAGAGTGCTCACTTGGCTCTCTCCTTCTCCTTCAGTCTCGATGTTGGCAGGAGCAGCGTAGTTGTCATAGAGGTCGCCAAGGGCTGTGTTGACAGCGCCTGCCTTATTCCATTGGTGTGCGTTGTAGTTTGCCTCGCTGTCGAACTTGATGGCATACCACTTGCCTTCCTCAACGGGGTTGGCTGCAGCCATGATGTCTGTGACTCCACTTGTTATGGCTTCAGCATAAGCGTCGAGTTGTTCTTGTGTATAGGCACCGCTCTTGAGGTAAGCAGTGGCTTCCTGTATTGTGGTTGCCAATGTGCTGGCCTGACTTCCTTCACTCCAGAAGCCGGGAGCGTCACCCGTCACAACGAGATTAGTAATGTCCTTGTTGGCATTGATGGCAGCAGCGAGGGCGCTGGGGTCTGCAAGGATTGCCTTGAAGGCATCGAGAGCGTCTTTCAGTTCGTTGTACTCTGTCATGTCGCTCATCTCGTCTGTATCAACGGCTTTTGCCTTGACGAGCGCAGAATCGATGGCAGTGGCGGCATCGCCCATCTGACTCCATTGTGTGTTGCCGTCAATAGTCAACTTGTAGAGTTGGAAGGTGGCGAAGTGACCGTAGCCGCGTCCGGTTGTCGTGCCGTCGATGTAGAAGCGGATGTACTTATAGCCTTCTCCATAGTCAACTATATTAGAGTAAACGGTCTGACTTGAGCTTGCGTTGGCAGAGAGGTCGTACGAACCGAGGTTTGTCCAGCCGTCTTCTGTTGTTGCATCTAATACGCTGTCATCGTTCGTGCCGAAGACTCCGAGGTTTGTGATGTGGTCGCTTGCTACGTTACGGCGACGCATGAAGCACTGTATGTTTCCGCTGATAGGTTCGTTAAACGATACCTGGAAGTAATGGTCGTGGTTCTGCTTGTCGCCTTCCTGCCATGTGCTATGCCAGTATGAGCTGGCTTCATCGTTGAGGACATTTGCGAAACTGCCTTCTGAAGGGTCGGTGAATGGACTGCTGAACTGGTCTGTGGAGGTGATGAGACCATTGCTGCGTTCCGTGATGTACTGGTCGTCCTTAGCCTGCGCGATAGCGGCTTCGGCTTCAGCAATAAGGTCTTCGAACATGCCGACGAGCAGTTCGTGGTCTTTAATGGGAGCGTATGCATCAATGAGTTCTGCCACTTCTTCGTCGCTGACGGGTTCCAGAATCCATTGACTTGCTCCGGCTTCAGCTGTCCAGCCTACGATGCTGCTGGCATTGCCGGTGCCGTTGCCGTGGCCATTGCAGTGCAGGAAGGCATGGCCGCCTCCTGTGCTTGGCTTCATGACTACAACTATCTTGTCGTCTTCTGTGCGTCGGATGAACTCGAACGTCATTTCTGTCTTGCTGTCTTTGTCCAGTGTTGCTGGCGTGCTTTGCGAGCATGTTGCGAGGATACCGTCAGTTGCAATGTTCATCATCTTGATGAGGCCGGTCTCAGCATTGTTTGTCATGCTCCAGAGATAGCGGCAATCAGTGCTGTCGATGTTTGCCCACATTGCCTTGCCTTCGAGAGTTGCATACATCGCCTTAGTGGGATGGGTAACGACTTCCTCATAGACGGGTTGGTCGTTCTCGTCGACTTCGCCTGTCGCGATGCGTTCTGTGTTGGTCCATTCGAGTGCGCTTACGATACGATAGTTGCCGTTGGCGATGGTGAGCTTCACGATAGAAGCCAGGATGTTGGCAATACTTGTCTCGATGTTCTCGATGATTTCGTAGATGTCCTCTGAGGTCATGCTGGTTATTTCCTCTGAGAGGATGGCTTCGGCCAGCAGCATGTTGTCAACGAATGTATTGTAGTCATCTTCGCTGTAGTTGTACTGTCCGACCTCGGTGCCGTACATTTCGTTGATGGGCGTGCTGCCGTAGTCGGGCAGGTATTTGTCGTACGTGCCGAAGCAATCGTTGAGGCGTTGCTTGGCAAGCGTGAGGTCGTCCAGGCTTTCGACTGTGGCAATGTAGATGTTCATGCGGCGAGAGCCGGACACACCGCCGCCCCAGGTTGCTGGGGAGTTGCCGTTATACTGCATGTCGATGTATTGGCCGGATGCATTCTTAAAGGCGACGAAGTCTCCGTTTGCTTCGATAGTGAAGTAGAAAGGCTCTTCTCTCATCTTGACGCTGCCGCCATTGCTGGTGCCTTCGATGAAGATGTAGCGGCCTGTTGTGTAGTTCTTGGCGGCGACTCCGTCGTCGGAGAACTCGAATGTCCAGATGTATTTCATGCCATCAAGACCTGTAGGAACGTCGGAAGCGGTGGTTGCAGAGAGGGCTCCGTCGTTGTCGAACAGCCAAGTCACTTGGTTTGCCTGTCCGTTGCCTTGGATTACGTAGAACTGTTCTGCTTCAGGGGTTGTCACTAAGTCGCCTCGTTCAATCAGACTCAACTCGTCGGCAAGCACAGGTGCTGCCATCAGGAGAGAGAGAACTAACATGGCGAGAGAGGTAATTCTTCTTTTCATGGAAAGTTTTGTTTTTAGTTAAAAATAGTGATTTATTATGTGTAGTTGTTTGTTTCAGCGCATAATTCGCTGCGCTAAGGTACGGTTTTCTTATAAATAATAAAGTATAAATATGCGCGTAAGGCGGATAATTTAAGATAATTTAACAGGTTGGGGCGTACGACAAGACATATTGTCTCGGTAAAGATAACCAGTCGAGTTTCCCAATTTGGCACACCATGTTGCCAGACCCTTGCAGGAGGGTTGATTAAATATTCACGACTATTTAATTAACGTCAGTTCGACGAAAATAATATTAATCCGTATTTCGTTATAGGATATTCTGGGATGTCAGGCGGCAAATGCTATACCCCCATTTGATATAATGTAAGCAAAAATACACGAAACACCGTCAAAGTGTCAGAAATTGCACACTCTGAAAAGTGTCGAAAAAGGGCACTTTTCACGTCGATTTTGCCGACGCGACGTGAGGACTTTCAAAAGTTCACACGTGAAGTTTGAAAAGTTCACGTGTCGCGTTTGAAAATTTCTCGTGT
>ONSR01000016.1 GCA_900320565.1 uncultured Prevotellaceae bacterium | reverse complement strand
GTAGAAGAGCGCTGTCTTTTGCTCGGGATACTTGTAGTAAGCCAGGTAGATGACGATGATTCCGCCCACCAGAAACAGCAGGCTGAACAGAAGATAACGAAAGATGTAGGGCCAGTGAAGCCGTCCCTTGAAGATGATTGTCTCGCCTTCTTCGAGACTTTGTTTGATGTAGTTTGCCATTTCGATATAGGTTAATGCTCTGCAAAGTTAGTGAAAATATCCGAATTAACAGCCTGTCCGACTAAGTTTTTCACGTCGAAGCACGCATTTCACTACATAAAGACACTCAACCCCACACGACGATTTCATTGCACGTACATGTATATGCAATTGCACGTACATGTAAATGCAATCGCATATACATGTACGTGCAATAAACTTGACCTGTCATGTCTGGCAACGAGATGTGTTTAAGGAGCCACTCAAACTGCAGAAAATTGGCATCAAAACAGCCTTCGTATTCAAAAAATTGCTATCTTTGCAGGTGAATAGACATTATTATAATATGTATAGAACCTTACACCTCATCCTCTTCAGCCTGTTTTGGGCGCTGCAGACGCGTGCCGCGCTCTACATCGTAGGCACAGCCATCAGTACGAACTGGACACGTCAGCCCATGACGGAACAGGCTTCGGGAGTATATACCTGGGAGGGATGGCTCTACCACGGCGGGGAGCTGAAGTTCATGACGAGCGCTTCCGACTGGGGCGACCATTGGGGGCCGTCCGTCGCCTTCGCACCGCTCGCACGAGGCACACAAGCCATCAGCCTCCACACCAGCGGCGACTACAAGTTCCGCGTCGATAACATCGGACTTTGTCAACTGCAGGTCAACACGAACACGAAGCAGATTCAGATTGCCGACGCCAAGGGGAACCTGCCGCCAGTACGCGTCTATCCGCTCTGCCTCTACCCCATCGGAACGGCCGTCGGCACGGCTTTCTCCGACGCTAACGACTTCGCCCTCCACGAAGATGCACCCGATGCCGGCACCTATAGCGGCACGCTCACTCTCTCGTCCGGCACGATGGCGCTCCACTCGAAACCCTACAAGAAGTCGGTCGAAGCACGTCCCATTGCGCCGACGCTCGCTTCGGGAGCATCCGTCAAACTGCCCAAACTCCGCAGCAGCATGGAGACCGACAAGTGCAGCTACAGCCCGGGCGAAACGGTAACGCTGACCCTTTCGTCCGTCCCCCTGTCGGGAACGAGGGTTCGCTATCGCTACTTAGGCGACATCGTCGCGGATACCCTACTCTCTTCGCGCACATGGACTTGGACGACACCGCCCGAAGACTTCCGCGGCTACATGGTGGAGGTCTATCGTCCCGACGAGGAAGCGGACAACATCCTCGCCACCATCGCCATCGACGTCAGCAGCGATTGGACACGATTCCCGCGCTACGGCTTCGTGGCTACCTTCGGCAACGACAAGACACATACTAAAACAAGGACCGAGATGAAGTGGCTGAACCGCTGCCACATCAACGGCGTGCAGTTCCAGGACTGGCACTACTGCCACGACTGGCCGCTGGGCGGCACACGCGAAGGCGGCCTTTGGACAACCTACAAAGACGTGGCGAACCGCACCATCTACACCTCCGCCATCAAGAACTACATCCGCGCTCAACACGACCGCGGCATGAAAAGCATCTTCTACAACCTCTGCTACGGCGCCCTCGACGGCTGGCAGGAGCGAGGCGTGCAGCCCGAATGGTTCATCTTCAAAGACAGGAACCACTCGACAATCGACCTACATGACCTGCCAAACAGTTGGAAGAGCGACATCTATGTGGTCAATCCGGCCAACGAAGGCTGGCTGAACTACCTGGCAGAACGTAACGACGAGGTCTATTCGATGCTCGACTTCGACGGCTATCAGATAGACCAACTCGGCTGGCGAGGCAACGTCTATGACTACGACGGCAACCCTATCAACCTCTGCGACGCTTTCTCCACCTTCATCAACCACATGAAGAACCGCCACCCCGACAAGCGGCTCATAATGAACGCTGTAGGACAATGGGGCGCACAACAGATTGCAGGGACAGGAAAGATGGACTTCCTCTACTCGGAAGTCTGGGGCAATCAGGCCGGAAGCAGTCTTGCGAGCGGCGACGGACGCTTCGCGAACATCAAGAACGTCATCGACGAGAACCTCAACCTCAACCCTGCCCTGCGCTCCGTCCTTGCCGCCTACATGAACTACACCACGGACGGCAAGAACTTCAACACGCCCGGCATTGTCATGGCAGATGCCGTGATGTTCGCGCTCGGCGGGTCGCATCTGGAACTTGGGGGCGATCACATGCTCTGCAGAGAGTACTTCCCTTACTCGGGCATGAAGTGGCACAGCCAACTGGAGGACTGGATGACGCGCTACTACGACTTCCTCACGGCCTACGAGAACCTGCTGCGCGACCCATGGACGGAACGGACAAACGTCAAGGCAACATGCTCCGACGTCACGATTAACACGTGGGAACCGGTGGCCAACCAAGTGACGATGCTCGCCAGGGAAGTGAACGGCAGGCAAGTCGTCCATCTGCTTAACTTCACACACGAGGACTCCGCGACCGACGTCACGGATGATTACATGCTCTGCTGGCATGATAATCAAGCCACACGACCTTGGCCGCAGCGCTTCGAAGCACTTTCCATCAAGTTGACCGGCTTGACGGGAATGGGCAAAGTGCGTCGCATCTGGATCGCTTCGCCTGACTATTGCGGCGGTGCCATGCAGGAACTCACGGACTATCGCTACACCTCATCGACCGGCACGATTACCCTCACCCTGCCCTCTCTGCAGTTCTGGACGATGATTGTCGTCGAGCCGGAGACTGCCACAACGAAGGACAATACCTACTTCGCCCCGTCTTCTAACGGCGAGTCGCTCGTTCCGGACATCCCTTCGACACTCGTCTCCACCACTTCCAGCACACGTTCCTGGAGCCTACAACTCGACGAAGCCGTTTATCAAGTCCATGCCGACATCCCATCCGGCACGCTAACGCTGTTCAAAGACAACGACGACGGCATCGTTCTCCCCCTCGGAGAAGACAGAGAAAAACTGTTTACTCCTGCCGGGCTGCCTGTCACTTCTCATACCCGAGGCATTGTGATTAGCCAAGACAAAAAGGTGCTCCGATAAGCTTTCAATTTTCAATTTTTAATTTTTAATATGTTAAAGTTGCCCGCTCGGCGTGACATTTCACCTCTTTATGTCTATATAAGGTAAAATGACAAACGACGACAACAGCATCATAGAGCGCATACGAGGCGGCGAGACAAGTGAGTTCGCACAGCTGGTAAAGCGTTACGGCCCATCGCTCATGGTGTTCGTCGGACGCATTGTAGGGGTGCAGGAGGACACAGAGGACGTGGTGCAGAACACTTTCGTCGCGGCCTATCAACACCTAAACGACTATGACCCGCAGAAGGCATCTGTCTCAACCTGGCTCCAACGCATTGCCTATCACGAAGCGCTCTACCATCTGCGGAAGCGAAAACGGCAAGTCATGCTGCCGCTTAACATAAGTGATGACGTTCCCGACGAGTTGCCTGAAGACACAACAGCACAGCAACTGGACGAAGCCATACAGCAGCTCTCGCCCGAAGACCAAATGCTCCTGCAACTCTACTACTTCGACGGACGCTCGCTTAAAGAGATTGCCTACATCACCAACCAAGCGGGCGAAGTCACAGCTCGTGAGGTGTCACGCCTCAGCAGCCAGCTTCACCGCATCCGCCAAAGACTCAGAATCATCTTAACACACGCATTGAAGCTTTAGCTCGACAAATGTCAACTATGAATAACGATAACCTTTTCCGACAAGCTTTGCAGCGACAAAATGACCGCGCAGCAGGCATGAAGATGCCCGACGACATGGAGCAGAGGGTGATGAAAAGCCTCAAGCCCCAAGCCACCAAGCGTCGCTGGCTCTATCCCCTATCTGCTTTTGCCATCGCTGCCAGCGCGCTCTTGCTCATCTTACTCAATATAGAAAAGCAGAAGCCTGAGCAACAGACGCCCGTCATAGCAGAAGTAGTGACGGAGCCGCAAAACAACATCGCAGAGGAAACACCGCAAGCGACAGCTCCGACGGAAGTCACAGAACAGAAGCAACCTGCCATGGCTCATGCAGAGAAGCCTAAACCGACAAGGAGACAAAGACCTGCCGTCAGGAAGAAAACTATAGTAGAGTCGCCTGCCGAGGAAGCCGCTCCCATGGAGACACCAGCCGAAGAACCGTTCCCAGAGGATAGGCTACTCGACACGAACAACCCTTATCTCGTTGCTGCTACTCAATTGCAGGACGTCCGTGCGCGCGGCGAACGTCTCGACCGAGAGGTGGCGATGTTAATGAACCGTCAATAAAACCATCACATCATGAAAAGACTATCAGCACTCGTATTACTGGCTGCATCCGCCGCAGCCGCATTCTGCCAGAAACCGAACAAGCAGCTTCAGGGGCTGGAGGAATACCTCAGACAGCAGGGCTTCAGCTCCTATCGCGAACAAAGCTCCACATGGGGCAAGGGCATCACGCACAAGCTGGGCGCCGGCTTCCACTTCTACATCACCGACAATCCGCCTATGCACGAGAGCATGAGCCAGGAGCAAAGAGAGAAGGCCGTTCATGTGAATGACAGCCTCAACGCCCAGCGCCGCAGAATCATGGCCTGTGGCCTCGATTCCATCCGACACACCTTCGCCCTCCTCGGAGCGGAGGCGGCGGAAAGCCACCTATACGAATACCACAAGTTCGGCACGGACACTATCCGGTACTCGCTGGTGCTTCCGCAAGAGATGGAGGAAGTCATGCCCGACTCCTTCAGCTTCAGAGACCCCGAAATAGCAAACTTCTATTACCACAGATACAAGGACACAAAGGGCGACGGCGGCATCGTGGAGTCGGCCAGCCTCAGCCATCTCATCACCGTACCAAGTGGCATCCGGAGAGGCGACATGAAGCCCTTCGACATCAATGCGTTCGAAACGCTGATACAGCCTGATCTGAAACCCCTGATGAAAAAGAAGGGCGCGAAGGTTTATCCCGTTCATTGGCAGCACGACGCGGGCTTCGACGACGAAGTGGGCAAAGGCCTTATGTATAAAGTCACAACGAGGTCTTCGCCAGAGTCTGAAGAGAATCTGCACACAGGCCTGACAACCGGTTCGCACTACTTCATTCCCGTGAGGTATGAGGCAGAAGCCACAGCCCTCTGCCATAGGCTCTACTCACTGGCACTGGATTACGTCAACAGCCACCCCGGACAGCTCTACAACTACAAGTTCATGCCGTCTCACTTCCCCTACCCTGGCAATCTCTACGAAGTCGTTCAGGCAGACGACTGGATGGGCAGCAACGGGTACTTCCTCTGCCTCATGAAAGACAAGGAAGGCTTTCACATCCTCAGCCTCAGGGAAAAGGGCGAACGCTGGGTTCCCAAGGACTGGCAGAAGCTCGAGAGCTACATCAACGGAGAGAAGGTCTATCTCAAAGGGATGGAACCAAAAGAAGACAAGAAATAAAGGAGATCTCGTTTTAGAAGTTAATAAATCGGTGCGCCAACCAGCTCCTGCGTCGCGAGATGCGGGAGCTGTTTTTTTATAGCCCTCACGTGACATCGGTAAACGTCACGTGTGAAGTTGACGAACTTCACGTGGGTCATAAAAAAACTAGGCGTGTCTAATCTGCAAACTAGGCGTGCCGTGTTGATAAACAAAGCGTGCCGTGTTTGACAACACGGCACGCTATCTTATCTGAAACCTTATTATTTCCAATAAATATCGGTGAACTCCTTCTTGATGTTCACCTCTTCGAGTTTGAAGTACTTGCGGAAGAGGCTCCACGTTACGTCGAGCATCTCCTCTGTATTGAGGTTGACGTCAATGGCAAGGAGCTTGCTCGAGTAGTCCTTCGCAAAGTCGAGGCAACGATTGTCGTAATCGGTGAGGTCGAAGCCGTTCTCCAACTTTGTCTTAGCATTAGCCGCGTCTGCATAGAGTCGGATGGCTGCGTTCATGACTTGGCTGTGGTCCTTACGCGTCTTCTTACCCGCAACAAGTTGCTTCAGACGGCTGAGCGAACGGAACGGATCGACGATGACCTTGCCCACATCACTGTCGCGACGCAAGTAGAGCTGACCCTCCGTGATGTAACCCGTGTTATCGGGCACGGCATGCGTAATGTCGCCACCGGACAAGGTTGTCACAGCGATGATGGTAATTGAGCCACCACCTGCGCTCTCGGGGAACTGCACGGCCTTCTCGTAGATCTTTGCCAAGTCGGAATAGAGAGAACCCGGCATGGAGTCCTTCGACGGAATTTGGTCCATACGGTTGCTCACGATGGAGAGAGAGTCGGCATAGCTGGTCATGTCGGTCAACAAGACGAGCACGGTCTCGTGCTTCTCGACGGCAAAGTACTCGGCAGCAGCCAACGCCATGTCAGGAATGAGGAGTCGCTCCACGGCAGGGTCCTCAGTGGTGTTGATGAAACTGATGATGCGGTCGAGCGCGCCAGCGTTTGCGAAGGTGTTGCGGAAGAAGTAGTAGTCGTCGTTAGTCATACCCATGCCGCCAAGAATGATCTTGTCGCACTTTGCACGCATGGCAACGAGGGCCATCACTTCGTTGAAGGGCTGGTCGGGGTCGGCAAAGAAGGGAATCTTCTGTCCCGAGACGAGCGTGTTGTTGAGGTCAATGCCTGCAATACCTGTGGCGATGAGTTCGCTGGGCTGCTTACGGCGAACAGGGTTCACAGAGGGGCCACCAATCTCCACCTCCTTGCCTTCAACCTCAGGACCGCCGTCGATGGGCTGACCATAAGCGTTGAAGAAGCGTCCTGCCAGCTGGTCGCTGACCTTGAGGGACGGACTCTTGCCGAGGAACACGACCTCCGCGTTGGTGGGAATGCCACCAGTGCCTTCGAACACCTGCAGTGTGACGTCGTCGCCCATTATCTTTACCACCTGAGCAAGCTTGCCGTTGATGGTTGCCAACTCATTGTAGCCGACACCTTTCGCCTTGAGCGAACAGGTAGCCTTCGTTATTTGGCTTATCTTTGTATATACTTTCTGAAATGCTGTTGCCATAGTTTATTTAATTCATAATTCTTAATTCATAATTCATAATTAAGCTACGCCCTTATTCGTCATCTTTGGTGAAAGTTGTCTTGACAATGCTGGTCAGAAGCTTAATTAACTCTCTACAGTCTTTGAGTAAGTCTTCTCCTTGCTCTTCAGTTATATATTCAGTTGCTTGCAATAACTCAATCCAGTATTCACTTTCACTTGCTTCCTTCAACGAAATGTTCATCTTTGCGCCGAAGTCCGGTCGTGATTGCCCTCTCAAGGCTTCTTTAACGTTTGCCCCGATGCTCGTACCGCACCGTAGCAATTGCTTGGACATTTCATATTCACTCTTCTCATTTATAAGGTATTTCCTTAGTCTAACGCATCTTATGGCAAAAGCAAAACTCTTACTAACAATGGCATTTGCTTCAGGATCCTTCATTAATTATGAATTGTGAATTATGAATTATGAATTAAGCAAGTTCTCAACTTGCGAAACATAGTCGTAGTACTGCTCGCTCTTGTACTGCGAGTAGTTCATCTGCTTGCAGAGGTTAATCATCTTCTTGAAGTAGTCGATGACCTCGAGGAAGGTGTCGAACTTGTAGTCTTCCTTGTCGCAGATTCTCGTAACGAGGTTGAGGATCTCTTCCTGACGTGCGAGGGGCGTCACAGCGTCCACCTCGTCGAAGGCATCCTGCTGCAGGATGACGTAGTCAATCACTTCTGACTTCCAGAAGGTAACGTGATATTCAACAGGCACACCGTCGTCACCAAGGATGTTTATCTGCTCGGCAATCTCCTTACCACGCTGCATGCGAGTCTTCAAGGCAAGCACCTTCGGAATCCACTCCTCGTTGATGTGCTCCTTGATATACTCTGCGAACTCGGGGTACTCGAGGTACTTCGAATAAGAATCAATGGGATTGACGGCAGGATAACGCTTCTTGTCGGCACGGTCCTGCTCGAGGGCGTAGAAACAACGAGCAACCTTCTTGGTGTTCTCCGTCACGGGCTCCTTCAAGTTACCGCCTGCAGGTGACACCGTTCCCAAGAAGGTGACGGAGCCTACCTCGCCGTTGTTGAGATAGACATAACCGGCACGTCCGTAGAAGTTACTGATGAGGGCACCGAGGTCCATTGGGAATGCATCGGGACCAGGCAGCTCTTCCATGCGGTTGGACATCTCACGAAGAGCCTGTGCCCAACGTGAAGTGGAGTCAGCCATCAAGAGGACGCGGAGTCCCATCGAGCGGTAGTACTCTGCCATGGTCATGGCTGTATAGACGGAAGCCTCACGAGCTGCAACAGGCATGTTAGAGGTGTTGGCGATGATGATTGTGCGCTCCATCAGCTTACGGCCAGTGTGCGGGTCAACCAGTTCGGGGAACTCGGTGAAGATTTCCACGACCTCATTGGCACGTTCACCGCAGGCAGCGATGATTACGATGTCGGCTTCTGCCTGCTTCGAAATAGCGTGCTGCAACACGGTCTTGCCCGTACCGAAGGGACCAGGGATGAAACCTGTGCCACCTTCCACGATGGGATTGAACGTATCGATGGTGCGGACGCCTGTCTCAAGCAGTTTGAATGGACGCGGTTTCTCCTTGTAGTTGGTCATCGCGAACTTCACGGGCCAGTGCTGAACCATATCGACCTTGATGTCGTTGCCCTGCTCGTCGGTCAGGACGGCAATGGTGTCGTGAATCTTATACTGACCTTTCGCCACGATGCTCTTGACTGTGGCTGTGCCTTTCATCTGGAAAGGAGCCATAATCTTCAAGGGCTGATGGTTCTCCTCCACCTTGCCGAGCCAGTCGCTGGCCTGCACCTTGTCGCCTTCCTTCACGAGCGGTTCGAAGTCCCAAAGGCGTTCGCCATCGAGCGCTTCTGTATATTCACCGCGCTTCAGGAAGACACCTTCCATCTTGTCGAGGTCGTTCTGAAGTCCGTCGTAGTTGTGACTGAGCATACCAGGGCCGAGCTGTATCTCGAGCATGTGTCCTGTGAACTCAGCCTCAGCACCGACCTTCAGACCGCGTGTGCTTTCGAAGACCTGCACATATACGTCTTGACCGAGAATCTTGATGACCTCTGCCATCAGTCGGTCGCCGCCTGTTGTGATGTAGCATATCTCGCCCTGAAGCACCGGACCGTCCACTCGGAGGGTGACCATATTGGCGACAACGCCACTTACAATTCCTTTTGTCATGTTTATATTAATTCATAATTTTTAATTCATAATTCATAATTAAGCTACGCACCCAGCCTCATTCATCTTTGGCGAATGTCGTCTTGACGATGCTCGTCAGCAGCTTAATTAACTCTCGACAGTCTTTGAGCAGATTGTCTCCCTGCTCTGGGGTTAAGTATTCAGTCGCTTGCAGCAGTTCTATCCAGTATTCACTTTCACTTGCCTCCTTCAGCGAGATATTCATCTTTGTTCCGAAATCCGGTCGCGTCTGGCCTCGCAATGCCTCCTTTATGTTGGCTCCGATGCTTGTGCCGCACCGAAGCAATTGTTTCGACATATCATATTCACCTTTTTCCTTAATGAGGTATTTCCTAAGATTCACACAACGGACGGCAAAAACAAAGCTCTTCATCAGTACTGCATTAGTCTCAGCATCCCTCATAATTTTGAATTGTGAATTATGAATTGTGAATTATATTGAGAATTCTTCCGGCACTTGCGCCTCGCTACGCAGGTCGTCGATTATCTTCTGGAAGGTTTCCTTGCCTTGCTCGACGTCGAGTTTTGCCCAGCGTTCCTGCATTTCAAGTTTGCAGAGGTAGGCAAAGACGGCTGCCATGTCGAAGGGTTCGAAGAAGGTACGCTCGTCAAGCCATATCCACTTGAAGGCGTCTATCATCTTCTCCTTGCGGACGGGATCCTTCTCGTCCACAATCTTCATGAGCTGCGGGATGTAGTCGAACTCCAGTCCGAGGTTGAAGTCCTTGGTCTTGTTCTCGCGTATCATCTCCTGCACTTCGCCCTCTCCCTTTATGAAGTCGCCGACGCTCCAGCCCTGACTGCGTGCCAACATGGCTGTGAGGATGTTGGTGATGTCGAGGTTGAGCTTGTACCAACGGCGCATCATACGGTTGGGACAGGTCTTGATGGCGTAGTCGAGGAACTGATAAGCCATCTCATCCTCGGGAAAGTAGCCTGCCTTGTCCTTGTTGAAAGCGTATTCACGAGCGAAGATACTCATGAAGGCCGGGTAGCGATGCACGTTGAAGTTGAGTTCGGTGGCACTGGTGATGAGGTCGCGAAACTGTTCGAGCGAGAAGTTGCCCCACTGGTCAATCTCTGCCTCGGGATTCTTCAGGAGCTTGACCAAGTTGACGCAATCGAAGCGCAGGAAGAAATAGAAGAGTAGCTTCTTGTCCTGTGGTGTCAGCACCTCTTCGCACTGTTCCCGCATCTGCTCAATGCTCAAACCCGGCTTCGTGTCCTTCAGGTCAATGTCCGGCAAGCCGGCTATCATGCAATAGTAATTTGCCATTTCGTTCAATTCATAATTATTAATTCATAATTCATAATCATTCTTTAATTCTTAATTCTCAATTCACAATTCACAATTATTTCTTTCGCCAAGCTTTAGGGCGTAGCCTAATTTCGAATTATGAATTGTGAATTGTGAATTATATCACAGCGTAGGCTTATTATGAATTGTGAATTATGAATTATGCATTAGAAGAGCATCTCCACGAGCTGTGGACGCAGGAAATTCTTGAAGTAGGTTTCGAACTCTTCCTGGCCGAAGTTCACCTTGTAGCTGCCATCGGCAGGAGCTATCGTGAGCAGGGTGTCCTTACCGTTAACCTTGTTGATGGTTACACCTTTGTCGAGGAGAGCCTTTGCCTTAGCTGCGAAGTATGCCTTCAGGCTCTCAGCCTCGCTGCTGGAGATGACGATGGGTTCGTTAGCACTCCACTTCTCTGCCAGAGCAACGGCAAACTTTCCGAGGAAGTCGGGGCTTGCCTTCAAGCCTTCGACAGCTTCTTTAACTACGCCGTCGGTCAACACGTTAGTCACTTCGCTCTTGAGGGCACTGAGTGCCTGACCTGTGTACATCTTGAGTTCGTTGCGCGTGTTGGCATCGGTCTCGGCAGCCTTCTTCTGTGCTTGCTCTACGATGTCCTGAGCTTGCTGACGAGCTTCCTGCAGAATCTTCTCTGCCTGTTGCTTTGCCTCCTGAATGATGCGGTCGGCTTCAGCTTGTCCTTTTTCCACGCCTTCGCGCAGGATTTTCTCAGTGAGTTCTTGTATCTTTTCCATTATAATATTATGTGTGTTTGTGCAATTAACGGCACGAAGGTACAAAAAACCTTTGGAATACCAATGCAGAAGCCTAAAAAAAATGCCCTATCTGTCATTATCTGTACAGAAAGGGCATCTGGGAAATGTTATTTAGTACACACCCACCTCAGATAGAGCCAACTTGCCGTGATGTCGGGTGACGATGATGCGAACTTTCTCGGCCTTGACGGGCGAGAAGCGATGTTGCTTGACGCGACACTCGGGAGCTGTCCCGTCGAAGAGAGGATGCCAGCGTTTGCCGTGCATGTACATAAGCTTATAAGCCTGCATGCTGCCTTGCTGTTCCTCTACGATGGTGACGAGCGAGATTTTCTTTTCGCCCTTCAAATCCACTTCCCACCAAGGCTCCTTGACGGTTGGATGCGAGGTCCAGCTCGTACTGAAGTCATCGTCGTTGGCAAAGTCGCCAAGTCCGTAGTCGTAGCTCCAACTGTATTCCGTGGGACAGACCTTGGCGATGTTGTGCTGAATGATGGGTGCCTCGCATTCGGGAATAGGCTTTGTGGGGCCTTCATGTTTCCAGAGCTGGCCTATCTGTCGCAGTGCTTCGACGGCATTGTCGTCCATCAGGCCTTCACGGTTCGGGGCGACATTGAGGATGAAGTTGCAATAGGCGTCGTTGTAGGGACGGATGTTTTCCTCGACGAGCCAGCGCACATCCTTGAGTTGGTCTGTCGGCATGGATTTCTTCCAGAACCATGTGCGCTGAATACTCAGGCAGGCCAGAGCTGGCAAGCGGTTCTCGCTGGTGCTTATCTTCTGCCCTGCGCCCTGCTCATACGACTTGATGTCGGTGTAGAAGAGTGCCTCGCGGGGATACTTGGCGGCATTGAGGTCCATGACAAGGCAGTTGGGTTGTAGGCTTTTGATGTAGTTATAGATTTCCTCGAAAGGTATTTCGTCGTAGGAAATGCGCGACCAGGGAGCGTCCCAGCCATCGATGATGAGCGCCGTGATGTCGCCATAGTTGGTGAGAAGCTCCTTCAACTGTGCCTTGATGAACTTCGTATGATCCGGTTTGATATGACCCGGACGAATGCGATGGTGGGTGTCAAGGATGCTGAAATAAAGCATCACAGCAAGTCCTTCCTGACGGAAAGCATCGACATACTGGCGAACGACATCGACACGGGCTGGCGACTGCATGGAGTTGTAGTCAGTCGTTTTGGTGTCCCAAATGCAGAAACCGCTATGGTGCTTAGTCGTGAGGCATCCATAGGTCATGCCAGCCGACTTGGCAGCCTTGGCCCACTGATGGCAGTCGAGCTGCGTCGGAGCAAAAGCCGACACTGGCATATCGGGATCAGGCCAGTCCTCGGTGGAATAAGTGGGCATGTTGTAGTGGATGAACATGCCGAAGCGTAAATCGACGAAGGCTTGCTGCAGTTCGCGCAAAGGCTTTTGGCGAGTTGCGCCGCAAAGACTCGCCAGCAGGAAAAGGGAAAGAAGAAGTTTGTATCTCATAGGAATTAGTAATGAAACTGGTATTATGAAAATTCACAGGCTAAGCAGGACCACATCTAATCCCCTATAGGGCGTTGCTTATTCCCCTATAGGGCGTTGGCGATTCCCCTATAGGGCGTTGGCAATTCCCCTATAGGGCGTTGGGGGACATCGCAGTATGCTAAAAAAAGGCGTGCTCTTTATAGACCACGCCCTGTGTTCTTGACTCCGTCCTACCAGATGTCCTCAGGCTTCTCAGGGCTGTCGAAGATTTCCTTCGGACAGTACTCGAAGTAGTCGAGATAGAGCTCAGGCCTCGTCATGTCTGGCAACACTGACTTGAAGCGAACATAGTATGTCTCGCCTGGATCAAGCGTCTGGCGCACAATGATGTGGCGGCTACAATTGTTCTTGGAACGCGCCGTATTGGTATTCATCTCGGTCTCATGCTTCGTTGCCTTCATCAGGCCATGATTGCGGAGCTTATGTTCGATGTCGATGATTTGGTCATCATCTTTGCCAACGTCCGACAAATCACTCCACGATGCACCCTCACCGAAAAAGGCTTCGACGTTCTTCGTCATGTCAATGGGAATACCTGCGACAGGCAGCCTGTCCGGATCTGTACCGAAATAGACCTGCACAACACCACGAGCTGCTGTGGCAAGAAGCTTGTAGCGGAACTCATACGTGTTGCGTTTAGGAACAGGAGGCAGTTTGAAGCGGATATCGAACTTGCCAAATGCCTTGTCCTCGTCACCACTATAGTTTGCCCAAGCAGCCTTATAGCCATTATAATGGATGAACTCCGTCTGGTTGTTCATGAATGTCATGTTATCGAAGTAAGGATAGTTCTTCGGAATATAGACATGTTGCCACCTGCCCAGCGGGCTGTCGGCACGACGGATGCCATTGGTAATAGCCTCAGGGAAGAGAGAGAACAAGTCGAAACGGATGCGCTCCTTGCCCAAGTCATCACGCGTAACATCGTTATAGGCCAGAGGTTTGTCAATAGGATAAATACAAGCATTGGCAATGTCAGTAACCTCTGCCATTTCACTATTTGTCAAGACATGAATACCACGCTTATCAGGAGCGCAATAACTCTCGTGTCCATCCTCGGTAATGCCATTGTTCCTTTCAGGGAAAGTATTAAGATAGATGCCGTTACTTTCGGGACTCTCGTATATCTTAATCAGGCGACCTCCGCCATAGACAGGATACCATTCCATAACAGGTATAGTGTACTTGGATGGAGCACCATAGCTATATCCCAACTCATTGCAATGGTGAACAAGTTTGTTGGCAGGAATCTTCATGGGCAGGATGTGATAAACCAGCCACTGATGCACCATGTTCTTCGGCGACTTATAATTGGCGTCGGCCACATAGCCGCCATCACTGAGGAACATCTCGTTCGTTACAATCCAATTCTGCAACTTCTCTATGGCATCGGAAGCTGTAGGATCAATGCCTTGACTACGCCAGAAGTCGTCTGTTTCGCAGAAGAAGGTGAAGCCATACTTGCGATGTTCAGGAGCATATGCATTAGGGTCGCCAGCTATATTAGTCATGTCGTAACCACCCTTGTCCATGTAGTTGTCCATGTCTTCAATTTCTCCAGCCTGATACATCGACTCATAGACTTCATCGCGAATGCAGCTCAGTGTGTCAAGCAGCCCGCATGCCTGCAGCGCTTTGGCAAACATCAGATAGCCTTCGCGCTTCTCATCGAGGATGTTCTGTATGTAGCGGGCACAAGACTCGTCTTTAGGAGCAATGACCTTATGCAACTGGTGCAAGATGCCATTGATGACACGAATGTCACAGTTTCTGGCATCAATAGGACATTCCTTGTCAAGGAGAACAATACCGTTGTTTTTCAGCGGATCGTTAGTCGTCAACTTATGGTCGTAAATGTTTGGAAGGGGTAATTCTGCACCGCTCTTCCCGCTTGCGATATCAGTGATATCGTTGATACTATATCGTTGTGACTCCATGTCACCGCCGTCAATGACCGTATTGAGCACGACGACTTTGCGAATGGAGTCAAGCTTATGTTCATCTGTAAAAGCGTCCCACGAAGGTTCGCTGATCAAGCCCTGGTCAACCAGGTCTTGCAAGTATTCATCGATTGCCTCGTTAGTGAGAGCAAAACATGTATAATTACCACGCGCCGTAAGGAGCTGGTAGACGGAAGACCTGCTTCTTCCACTCACAGGCACAAGCTTCGTCAGTTCCAAGTACTGTGAATAGACTTCATGTTTCTCAAGATAACTGGCTATAGTGTATTCCGAGAAGACGTAACGTGCAGAAGTGTCAACATCTTCCGTACAGGAACACAAAATGAGAGATATAGTCGTAAGTGTAAGAATGAGCTTCCTCATCGTTGTATTATGAATTGTTATTTCCCTAAATTTAAAATATTCTCTTGGTCAGGCACGAGGCCTGACCAAGAGAATTAAAGTATTAGTTGTGATTATTGCTGAGCCATGAGACCCAAAACAGTTTGATAGTCGGCAAGGTTGATTTCATTATCACCATTGACATCAGCTGCAGGATTCTCAGAGACGTCGGCATCTCTTGCCATGAGACCCAGGATGGTCTGTGCATCAGCAAGGTTGACTTCTCCGTCTTCATTGTTATCACCCTTTACTCCATTCAGAAGCGTACCGCCTTCAGCCTTCATCTGAGCCATTGTGATGAAGCGGAAGTTGCGAGCCTGCAGAGAGAGCTCTTCGCCTGCTGGTACCTGTTTATTGTTGAAGTGCCAGTGAATAGAATGGTCAGTAGCAGAGCCGAAGTTGTATTCCTTAATACCATTGGAGATGTTGTAGTAAACAGGAGTCCAATCAACTGCTGCAGCCAGAGTAGGAATTGAGTCCTCAACACCGGTCTGCAAGCCAGGAGCTGCATAATAGAAGACACCATTCTCAAGATCTTGTTCTGCTGTATATTCGAAGGCAAGAATGATTTCGTCCTTTTCCAGAGGTTCATACATGTCAAACAGTGCAATGTAAGGATCGTATTTTCTTCCGCTCGGGTCTGTTGCTAACAGATCAAAGGAGAGATTCTCATCTGAAAGGACATCCACCTTATATGTATCCTTGATACGCAGGTAGTCTGGCCACTTTTCATAGAGTGCAGCCTTAGCTTCCAGAGCAGCGTCTGCGTCGGCATATGTACCAGCATTCAATGCATCACCTGTTCCATAGATATCATCATTCAGAGCTTCGTCTTGCAAATAATAGTCGCTCCAATGTTCTCCAACCTTTTGCTGTGCCTCATAGAGAGCAGCATATGCCTTCTTCGCATCATAGATAGCCTTCATTGTTTCGCCAATGGCAACCTCTGCTTCGTACGTTGGCACATCGCTGTTTTCTTTGAGGGCTTCCTTCATAGCAGCAGGGAAGTTGGGACGATCACTGTAAGTAAACTCAGTCTCTTCATAAATATTGATGGGCACATAAACATCACCTTGACCGAACAGTTCTTCGTCAGGATTGTAAGCGGTCAGAGTGTTGATGCGTGCAGCATTGTAGTTGGCAGCATCCTGAAGAGCATTGGTAATAGCACCATCTACTCCATCTTCCTCACCAAGATATACAAGACCGAAGTTACCAACGCCAGTCCATTCGCTGCCCTTAGTGCCTTCGTTCTTCACACCAATGGTCAGAGTGCCGTCAGTTACCTTAGCAACCATCGTGATTGCGTAGCGGCCCTGAGCAAATGCATGAGCAGCACCTTCGCAACCCCAGATTACATAACCTATTTCAGCAGAGTCAACTGCAGCATCTCCAGTGGGTTCATATCCCACTTCATCACGTGCATAGATTGCTCTGTCGTAGTGGGCGCCCTGCCAAGAGGTCTCCTTATCCTTTGCCATGTCTTCACGGACAACAGGAACGTAGGTCATCACGTCGTTAGCGTAAGCCATAGCAGCGTGGTTATAACTGCGTACGTCGCCATTTGCACGATAGCCTGCATTGAGGGTAACCTTGTAGAAGCCATTCTTCAGGCCTGTGAGTGTCTGGTTGACGTCGAACTTAGCGTTGCCTACACAGAGTTCTGCGGCGAAGATATTGTTGTCGTCAGCGTCGGTAGCAGTACGGTAGATGTTACCATTCCAGCCTTCAGCCTCACGACCGATTTCAGCGCCTGCCTCGTCCTTCAGCATCTCGCCTGCCTTCTTGAAGGTGCGGTTCACGATGAGAGAGCTTACATCCATGCCTGGGCCATAGCCGGCAGCAACGGCAGCAGCCTTCAGAGTTTCGAGGAACTCGATCTCGTCGATGACAACGCTGTCAGCCAGTAGGTGTTCTTCGATAATCCACTGAGAAGAACCACAGGGGAAGACTTCGTTAGGCTCAACAACTTCATTCAGGTAATCCTTGAAATTAGTCAAAGCCTCGCTTTCGCCCAACTGATTGGCGTCGAGATAATCGTTGGCAGCGGATACGGCATTCATATACTTCTCGTAAGCCTCTGCACTTGTAGTAATTTTATCGCGGAGAACCTCAAGGTCGTAGTTGGCACGGAAGAGAGCCTCCATATTCGTGCAATTGTCGATTGCGTTAATAGATGCTTCATATTCATCGATGAGAGCCTGCTCTGCAATGACATCATATTGGAATTCGCTAGCAGCTATCTGATACTCATCCTTGATTTCCTCGAACTCTTCGGGAGTACCGAAGTGAAGTTCGTTCATCTGGATTGCATCGCCGCTGTATGCCTTCGTTACGACTACCTTATAATATATGTACTCTTCGGTAGTCTCGGTGCTGAAGCCAAAGTAAGAAGGTTCAGCATCAACGGGATGCAGACGATCCTTACCGATGTTCTCCTTAGTGTCGATGAGCACCCAACCCTCAGCATCCTTGGTTGCTTGCGTGTCATAATCGAAGTTAGCGCCATAGATGTACCAAGTACCCCAGTTACGACCCTGATATGTGCCAGTGTCGTTACCTGTGGTCAGCGTATAGAAGAACGGATTGGTCTTGCCAGCAGTACGGAAGATGATGTAGGTGTTGCCGTTCGCATCAGCCTGACCGCCCCACTTGGTGGCATTCACCTTTGTTTCTTTACCAGTTTCCGGATCAACTTCTGTTGTATTCAGAGCGATACCGTCGATGAGGTGACCATAGAAGCCGTCGCCCCACTGACCTTCAGTGTGACCACCGAGCAGGATATAAGTACCATCAGTTACGGCTTTTACCATGCTCTGTATGTAGCCAATCTCACCGCTGGGCAGGATTTCCTTTCTGCCAGTTTCCTTACCGTTATCATCATATCGAATATCCCATCCGGCTGCAGCACCAATAGCTTCATTGTCGAGCTGGAGGTTCTCCATGATGTAGGCCTGAGTACCGTTGGCGAAGAGGTCGTTGGGAGCAACATTCTCTGTTGTATAGCCTTCGAACCAAGCTTGCAGTTCTTCAGAAGCGGGACCTTCGTTAGAGAGTTGGGTGCACCAGTCTACGTATTCTTCATACTTTGCAACGGAGGTTGCGATTACTTCCTGCAGGTCAACCAACTCGTTCTTGAGTCTCATCAGGTCAGGAGCTGAAACTGTGGTCTGCAGTTCAGTGTACTTAGCAGCAAACTCATCAGTGTAGCCCTTATATGCAGGAGATTCCAGAGGATCATAGTCAGCGAATTCAGCGACAAAGTCCTCACGACACTCTTCCATGTTACCTTGGTTGTAGAAGGTGAGCTCGTTCATCTGCTGGAGGCTGCCACCTGAAGCCTCAATGACAAGTTTGAAGTACTGGTAAGGCTCGCTGCAACCGATGGAGAGGTTGAGGTAGCTCTCAAATTTATTGGCAGTCTTGAGGACGTCGGTGCCTATGTTGGTCTTCTCATCGATAAGTACCCACTTTTCTGACTCTTCATCTTTTGCCTCTTCATCGCTGTCAAAGTTAGCAGCCCAAATCTTCCAAGTCTTCCAGTTACGGTCGGGATTGCCTGCGGTGTCGCCACCAGTTACGAGACCATAATAGGTAGGCTTGATGGGTTCGTCGCTCTTGAAGATGAGGCGCCAGGGCTTGTGGTCTGTGCTTGCGCACCACTTTGTGTCCTCTTTGTTACCGTCGACGAGGGAGTGACCCTTCTCACCGTCGTTAAAGCCGTTCGCATCAACGATGGTTGTGTATGTAGCATAGATAGGATCGTCAACCGTCTTGACATTAGCAAGCAGATAGTCGTTGAAGCGACTTGCCTCAGCCTTAGCCTCCTGGCCAGTTAGCTGACGGTTGGCCTTGATGTAGCCGAAGTTACCCACAGGATAATCATTGTCGTTGGGAGCGATGACATCTGTTTCACTAATCCATGCCTGAGCGTATGCCATAGCAGCATCCTTCAAATTGTCCTCGTTAATGAGGTTAGTGGCCAGATTGCGAGCAGTAATCAACTCTGCATATTGACTCGCAGAAGTCGTTATCTGTGAAGTCAAGTCGTCGATAGTTACGTTCAGGTCGCCCAGAGCGAAGGGATCGTTACAGTTTCTGGTATCCTCGATTGTCTGACCGAGTTGGTCAATCAATGCCTTCTCTGCGAAGAGGTCGGGATCATAAGTAGCCTCGGCAGCCTCAACAATAGCTTTGCGGTCAATAGCAAGAGTATATTCGTCGCCCAATGAGAACTCACCCATCTGCATGTAGCCGCTGCCAGCCATGGTGCGGTCAATCTCGACCTTGAAGTACTGATACTCCTCAGC
The DNA here is from genome assembly GCA_900320565.1 of uncultured Prevotellaceae bacterium. Taxonomy (GTDB): domain Bacteria; phylum Bacteroidota; class Bacteroidia; order Bacteroidales; family Bacteroidaceae; genus Physcousia. Next base: position 16,219 of record ONSR01000016.1, on the reverse strand, counting down.
TACATCCTCGGAGAGGTCGAATATGACAGTGAACATATTCTTGTCGGGCAGCACTTCCTCAGAGATGTTGTCTTTGCGGTCGAGTAGCACCCACTTGTCGGAGTCGCGGGTCGGCTTGCCGTTGGATGGAACGTCGGCATTGGCAATGCCATAAATCTGCCAAGTGTTCCAGTTACGATGCCTCCAAGTAGCATTGTCATTACCGGTCACGAGCTTGTAGTAAGTGGGAGCGATAGCACGGGATGTTTTAATGATGAAGTGTGCACCATTGGTTGTCTCGCCATAGTTCTTGGCGGTCAGGCCATTACCCCACTTTGTGCTGATGTCGCCGTCGAAAAGCTTGGCAAGGCCTTCACCGCTACCATCGTTGCGGTCACCGGAGATGATGGTGTACTGTACAGGCTCGTCGGTGCTCGTTCCTTGATTGGCCAAATCTTCGAGATACTTCTCATACTCGGCATATGTACCGAGACCCCATTCTGACATCTGCAGATAGGTGTCGGTACCCTGCACTGACTCGAGAACCTCAATCCAGAAATACTGGTAAGCAGTCGTGCCATCTGATGCATTGAACCGGAAGTTCAAAGACGCAAAACTTTCCGCTGGCAGGCCTCCTCCTGTATGCTCTTCAATGAGCGTCCAGCCTCCGTCCTCGGGATTATCAATATCACCGCGAACAGCCTGAGCATCACTTTCAAAGTTACCACCATAGATATTCCATTCTTTCCAGTTACGGCCATGATTGTTTTCATTGCCTGTGTCATTACCGGTCACGAGGAAATACCATTGGGGTATGACAGCCTTCTCGGCCTTCACAACGACCCAAGCATACTTCCTGCCTGCGTCTTCGCTGTTGGGGTCGAAAGATTGTCCCCACTTCGTAGGAGTCGAAGCATCGACCAGTTTTGCACAGCCCTCAGCATCGCTGAGGTTTTTAGAACCGGACAATGCCGTGAGCTTGACATACTCAGCCCACGCACTCTGCGAGGCCATCATCATCACCAGGGCGATGAGGCATGACCAAAGAGAGCTTGAAGTAAATACTTTCTTCATTTTGTTTGGTTTTAAAGTTAATAAATAAGGTTATTTTATACGTTCTTTTACTTATTTTTGCGATATACGGGCGCATTTTTACACCTTGCAGCAAGCAAAGATACAAATAATTTGTATTCGTTTTCGCTTTCCTTGACACATTTTTCCTACATATTAACGTTTTTTAACGCCCGTTGGTTAGTTTTTACCTCTATATTCCTTGTTCAGGCTCTCTGCATACCCTGAACAAGGAATACTAATACTTTGTTCAATGAATACTAATACCTTGAGTGGTCAATTATTGATTATATTCATCAGCAGCACCAAATCCTGGGCATTGACGATGCCATCTCCATTGAGGTCGGCAACCTCGGGCACAAAGCCTTTGACTGGCTTGCCAACGATATATAGTTTGAGGGCTGTGTAGTCGATATCATCCACCTCACCGTCTCCGTTGACATCGCCAGGAATGATGGGCTGCGGATAGGTGAAGAAGAAGTCGTAGGGCGTAAAGTTTGTGGCGCCGAGTGTAGTGTCGCCTTCCCTACGGTCGAGGAGCGTCCACACCTCATCGCTGGGCACTTCGCTCAGGGTGTTGCTACCGAAGAGCGACCAGGTCTTGGGGTTACGGCCGGGGAACGACGCTGTATCTTTTGCCGTTGTGATGCGATAGCCCGAGAGTGTGACGCGCTGGCCTGCATCCATATATATATATAATGTAGGAACGAACTCAGCACAATACTTGGTGTAAATATCATCATCGAAGAGGTCGCCGGCATCATGATCCTTGATGTAAGTGCCCGTTGCTGAGATGAACGTAAGAGGCTTCACTTCATTGCCACTGTTATCGAGGAGGTCGAACTCGCAGAACTGTATCGTTGGGCCATCAACTGTCTCATCAATGGCAAGCATATAGTAACGGTGTCCGGGTATTTCCTGAAGCACAGTAACAGTACAGGTGTCGCGCAATGTGCTATAGTTCGGTACGGAAAGGATGATGTCTGCCTGACCCAGACCTACAGCGACAACATGTCCGTTCTCATCGACTGTAGCGACTTCCTCGTTTGTGCTCGTCCATTGGAAACCTACATTCTGAATGGCAGCAGGCGTATAGGATGCCTCCAATTGCACCTCGCCACCAACCTCGAGCATAGTGGATTGGGGATTGACGGTCAACGTCTCGAGCGCATGCGGGATGTAGAAGTCGTAAGGCGTGTAGCTGGTAGCACCAAGTGTCCAGTCATCCTCCTGGGTATCAATCAGCGCCCAACCGGCATCGTCCGGATCATATAGTTGAGAGTTGCTCCCATACAACTTCCAGGAACTGGGGTTGCGTTCCGGCCATTTATCCGTATCGTTGGCCGTATATATTCGATAGCCGAAGGCATCGACCGCGCTTCCTGCATCGAAGAGGAAGTAAGAGCTCCCTTGGAACTGGCCGCAGTACTTGGTGTTGACATTATTGTCTGCGGCACTTTGCCAGCCTTCGTCATTGTTGTATCCATTGGGGCCGGCATATATAGACAAACCTTCGACTTCGCTGAGTGTCTCGTCCAGGATATCGAACTCGCAGAACTGCAAAGAGCCGTTGCTGCCGCCCTGCAATTTCGTGACGACAAGGTTATAGTAACGATACTTGGCAGATTCACCATTGATGTTTGTATAGCGTCCGCCTTTCTCATAGACAATGCCTGCATTCTTGCGAAGCACAGGATATGCATCGTGCGGACGACCATTATCAAGATTCTGACGCCACTTGTTACCGCCGGCATTGTAGTTCAACTGATAACAGAGATAGCCATTGTCCACCTGAGTGGGCGTCATATTGTTTGTCTGCGTAGAAGTGTAATCCCAGCAATTGTTGATTGTAAGATTTCTGCTGGAAAAGGCGAATTCCTTACCCTCCGTAGCACCGACAATGGTGCCAATATTATAACAGCCTGTCACAGTCAACCTGTTGGAATTGGGTGCTATAATGGCAGCGGCATTGCTCTGAGCCGTAATAGTACCTGTATTGTAGCAGTTGGTGAAATTGAACGATGATAATGTGCCGGATCCGACAAGACCACCTGCATACATCTCAGATGCTGTCACCGTGCCGTGATTTGCCACGCCGGAAATGTTGATGGTATTGCCTCGGGAATAGCCTGCAAGCATACCCACATAGTTCTTTCCTTCAACATGGCATGTCTCGTCGAAGATGATATCCTTGAACGTGCATCCTGACACATAGCCGAAGAGTCCTATTGCATCAGTGTTACTACTGCTGATATTGAGATTACGTATGGTGTGCTCCTTGCCGTCGAAGGCTCCTGAGAATGGATTAGCCCGCGTGCCGATAGGCTGGAACTCATCGTTGTAGTCCCTCATATCGATATCAGTTACGAGAGCTGCCTTGGCATTGGTTTCGCCAGCCTCGTTGACCATTTGGCTGAAGGTACACAGGTCCAAAGCCGAAGCTATCTGATAGACACCATTCGCATCCTGGCGCACTTTGCCGTAGGAGAGCATCTCGTCCATCCATGCCACGCGGTTATACACATAGTTTCGCACGCGGTCCACCTCGGCTTCCCACGAACCGGGAACCTCAGGATTAAGTGAGAGCCATTGGTTGAGGTAGGGCCAACGGATGAAGTTGAGGTTGGCAGAGGCCCGTATCTCGTTACGGATGGAATCAACGTCCGCAGCGAGAGAATCCGGCTCGAAGTTTCCTTTCTTGCGGAGCTTTGCCCACATTTCCTGCAGGTTAGCAAAGACAGATTGGTCAGAGAGCACACGGCCCACGAACTGAGTCCAGTTACCGGTGTCGCGCACCTTATAGGTCCAATCCATGCGTTCGTTGGCAGGATAGGTTGTCTGGTCGTTCTCGAGGGCAAGGTCGGCATCCCAGATGGGGCCGGTATAGAAATGGTCGTCGCCACGTTCCTTGAAGTAGAATACCTGACAAAGCATATCGGTATTACCATTGAACTCGCTTATCAGGAAATGTCTGCAGAACGATTCGATGTCAAGGACTGAACGCAGGCCTGCCTCAGGGTCTGTATAGTTGGAACCGAAAACAATGTTTTCCATATTGTTCCAGTAATTCGTGATGTACTGGAACTGTACTGGTTGAATAACTTCTTCGTCTGGTTCATGAACAGAGACAGGGTTGCCGTGCGAGGAACTGAACCAGTACGGCTCACGGCTGGCATTATTATCGACCTCAACATAATAGCCACCTGTTATGGTCTCCTCGTCCACATCGAACTCGGACATCTCGGTGATATCAATGCGATTCCTATCTATGGAGACAGCATCTGCCAGGGTATATGTGCCCCAATAACTGCCATTGACAACGAGATCGACGATCTGGCTCCAAGGTGTCCACTCCTTCTCTCCTCGTCTGGACATGGCCCAAGCCACAGGGTTGCGCATCAACGTCTTGTCGCGATAGCTGTTGATGAGCACCCACTTCCTGCACTTGGTGGGCGATTCATTGGCCGAGCCTTTCATCATGTGGTGGCTCTTGTCGTCGTTGTACTTTATGCGGAAGGCTTTGTTCTCGTGTGAAGAAGAGTAGTTGCCACGGACACGGAACAGAACCGGGTACTCCTGCACCATCGTGCCGCCTTCATAGATAAGCAGTGACTGCGACTCAAAATCCTCGCCACGATTCGTAGGCAGGATGTTGTTCTGCACATGGATGCTGAGGGTCGGGATATTGGTAATCTGATAGAACTGACTGTCGTCGCCTTCGCCAGCATGGCCATAGAACTGCAGTTCGGCAATGTTACAATAAGAGTCTGGACTGCCCACATAGCGAACATAGCGGAAGCCTCGGCTGACATTGACATCATTCAACGTCAGACTCCCCTTAATGGGCTTGGATGTAATGCAAAAGAGAGGCACAGCATCCATGAAGTCCGGGCTGTTGGCTCCCTCGAAGAGGCTAAGCAACATGCGGTCTGCGCCTTGACTGGTAGGGGTGGACATATAGCCGACACGAGTGATGACATGAGGCTCGCCCAGATCAAGACCCACCCATCCGAAATCACTGGCATTGGTGCTATAGTAAGTGGAGGCATCGCCGTCGAAAGCCAATGCCGCCTTCTGCTCAGTGCCCGAGAATATATTTGTGCCTGTCAACTGAGTATCGACAGACGAATCGTAGCCGTAAGCCCTGACCACCAAAGTAAAAAACATGAACAGCAGGAACGCAAGCCTGCAAGTTGCTCTTCTTGTCATCTCTATATACATTAATCTATACATATGCGCACATTAGCGCAATTTAAGCACCACAAAGATAGAAATTTTTCCGATAAGATGTGCTCCATTACACGTTTTTTTTCGCTAAAAGAACAATTATAAGCTCAGGAAAAGAAAAATCTCCCACATGCCGTCTCTCAACCCTCCCTAGGGGAAGTGCAATTCCCCTATAGGGGATGAGCCAACCCCCTATAGGGGAGTGAGCATTCCTCTATAGGGGAGTGAGCATTCTTCTATAGGGGGTTGAAAAGCCAAGGCATAAATACATTCTGTCTCTACCATAACAAAGGAAGAACTCCAATGAATCAAGCAAGCAACAAGATAATAGCTCATATTCATGTTCCGCATATGTCCGGTATATGTCCGGTACTTGTCCGGTATATGTCCGCTTTTTTACCGGACATATACCGGACATATAGGGAACATATAGCGGACAACGATAGGAGAAACATAGGAGCTACGCAGGAGTTACTCTATGGATAAAACGGAGAGTAGTATAAGATACGCTTGAGAGTAGCCTTCCAAGCCCTTGTGTAATACCTTGGAAACAGCAGCCTGATTAAAGAGTCTTCCCCTCTCTGTATTGCTGAGGAGAGACACCAGTTTGCTGGCGGAAGAATCGTCCGAAATGAGACTGGTTCTTAAAGCCCATCATCGCAGCAATCTGCTTAATACTCTTGCTACTGTCACGCAAGGAAATTTGAGCAGAACGCACGATTTCATCGCTAATTAACTGGTTAGCAGTCCTGCCCGTCAGCCGCTTGCACACACTCGAAAAGTACTTTGGTGTGATATGAAACAGGTTAGCGTACTCGTTAACATTGAGGTACGGCTGCGAAGGGTCGTGAAGGTGCTGCATGAACTGGCGCAGGATATTCTCGCCGGAACTGTAAGTCTGGCACAGCAACTCCTCATCCTGGAACTTTTGCAAGTCATGCAGGTCATAAGCCATTGAAGCGAAAAGCAAACGCAAGCTCATTTCCTTATGCGATGTCTCGGGACTACTGAGGTGATTCTGCAGCAAGTCAAAGTAAAGACGATAGCGATTTACCACGATTTCATCGGCATGCAGTATCCTATGAGACGAAGAAAACATGGAATATGTCCACTCCATGCGAACCATCTGAGAAAGCTGCGCCACATACTCCGGCGAAAGGAAAAGCAACAAGGCGTTGAAGTCCATGCTCATCATGCTCCTCTCGAAAATGTTGCGGGGCTTACATGTGAAAACGTCGCCCTCCTTCAACTGATATGTCTTATCGTCAATCGAAATCTGAGCCTGGCCATGAGTCACCACAGCAAACAAGAAGCCCTCGACAAGGACATCCGGGATGGTAAGATTACGCACACCCTCAAAATCATTGAACAAGGCAATGTGGTCATTACAATGGAAGTTGAATTTGCCCTCCACTATAGCTTGAAAGTCGAGTTTTTCCATATTTTCATGTTTTTCTGTGGCAAATATAAGGATTTCCTTTCACATTTTACGCCTTTTCTGCCATCTTTTTGTCCATTTTTACCCTATATGGAAAACTTTGTGGAGAAATAGAACAATATTCGCGACATATTATTGCTTATCATATGAATAAAAAGTTGTTAATTTGCACCGCGAAATAAGAAAACACATATTACAATGAATAAAATCAACATCATTTATCTCCTTGGAGCCACCTTATTGCTGGCTGCATGCGGGAAGAACAAAGAGAACTGTAGAGTTGAAGCACTGAAAGTTACAACAGAGACTGTCAGTGCAGGCACAACTGCCACTGGCAAACACTATGTTGGCAAGGTAGAAGAAGACAGTAGCACACCCGTCAGTTTCACAGGCATGGGTACTGTCACAAGAGTTTATGTGCAGGAAGGACAATTCGTCTCCAAAGGACAACTCATCGCCGAAATGGATCCAACACAATGCATTAACACCTATCAGGCAGCCAAAGCAACTCTCGACCAGGCACTCGACGCTCAGCAACGCATGCAAATGCTGCACGATTCACAATCCATCTCCGACATCGATTGGGTAAACGTCCAAACGAAAGTTCGTCAAGCGCAGTCCAGTCTCGACATTGCAAACAAGGCCCTGAAAGACTGTCGCCTGACAGCTCCATGCAGCGGCATCGTTGGTAACAAACAGATGGAAAGCGGCATGACTGCACTCCCCTCGCAGCCTGTTTGCACCATCCTGAACATTGCCAAGGTCAAAGTCAAGGTGTCCGTCCCAGAAAAAGAGATAGCATCCTTTAATCCCATAGCTGGAAGAGGAAAAGGAGTGACCATAACCGCAGAAGCACTCGGCGGCAAAACCTTCCACAGCAACTATTTCATCAGAAATGTGCAAGGCGACGTCCTGACGCACACCTACGATGTACGCTTCACCGTGCTCAACCCCGGCGGTGAGTTGCTTCCAGGCATGGTAGTGAATGTCACTACAGAAGCCGACGAGACCGATGCTGACAATACTGTCACAGTGCCTGTTCGCTGCGTTCAACAAGGAGCTGACGGCCACCAGTTTGTATGGCTCGTGAAAGGAGATAAAGCTCATCGGCAATCTGTAGAGATTGGACAGACACAAGGCGACCGCATTGTCATTCTATCCGGCCTGGCTGAAGGTGACAAGATAATTGTAGAAGGCTATCAGAAGGTAAGTGAAGGAAGCCAAGTAATCTAACAAGAAGACCATGGGAAAAATCACAGATAATAACTTGATGCAACATTGGGCAGCATGGCCACTCGTCAATCGTGGCATTACAGCCCTCATCACCATCATCCTGCTGGCATTCGGCTTCTATGGCCTCGTTATGATGCCAAAAGATGAATTCCCGCCTTTCACAATGCGTATGGGTGTCGTCGTTGCAGTTATGCCCGGTGCGACAAGCGAAGAGATTGAGGCACAGGTAGCACGTCCCTTGGAACGGTACATCTTCACATATAAGGAGGTGAATCGTGCCAAGACTACTACGCAAAGCATGAACGGCATGTGCTTTATGAAGGTCAACTTCGACCCCAAACTCACGAACCTGCAGCCGGTGTGGAACAAGATGAAGCATGGCATCAACGAATTCAAAAGCCAATTGCCTGGCGGTGTGCTGGCTATCATAGTCAAGGATGACTTCGGCGATGCCTCTGCACTGCTCATCACCCTGGAAAGCGACCAACGTTCCTACCGCGAACTTCATGATTATGCCGATGAATTGTCCGACCGTCTGCGTCGAATCAAGAGCGTAAGTAATGTGCGTCAATATGGTGACAAGAAGGAACAGATAAGCATCTACGTTGACCGCGAGCGCCTCGCTGCCTATGGCATCGGGCAAGCAGTTCTCATCAAAGCCCTCTCCGATGAAGGATTAACCACATTGAGCGGTAGCGTCAGTTCTTCTGCCACGGACATTCCTTTGCATCTTGCCACGACACGCCATACGGAGCAGGAGGTTATGGATCACATCATATATAGCGATGCAAGCGGCAGAATAGTTAGGGTACGCGACATCGCTGATGTTAAGCGCGAATACGACACAAGCGATAGCTATATCGAGAGCAATGGCAAACGCTGCGTCCTACTCTCCATGGAGATGACCGAAGGCAACAACATCGTACACTACGGACGAGATGTGAACAAGGTCATAAAAAAGTTCCGCGAGGAATACTTGCCCTCCGACGTCAATGTACTCCGCATCACCGACCAGCCAAAAGTCGTTGAGGAAAGCGTGGCCGACTTCCTGGCCAACCTCATTGAATCGATGATTGTCATCATTCTGGTGATGATGATACTCTTCCCCTTGCGCAGTGCCATTGTTGCTGCCATTACCATCCCCCTCTCTACGTTCATCAGCGTAGGCATCATGTATCTGGTTGGCATACCTTTGAACATTATCACACTTGCCTCGCTCATTGTCGTGCTGGGTATGATAGTGGACAACAGCATTGTAGTCATTGATGGCTATTTGGAATATCTTGGCGTTGGCATCAACCGGCGCGAGGCATCCGTTATGGCTGTCAAGCAATACTTCATGCCTATGCTGCTGGCCACTGTATGCATTTGCGCCATCTTCTTCCCAATCCTCTTTACCATGACGGGCGAAGCGGGCGACGTCATCAAGTATTTCCCGCCCACAATCACCATCTGTCTTATGGTAAGCCTCATCGTAGCAGCCTGCATCATACCGGCTCTCAATGTGCGCTTGATTACAAAGGTTAAGGAAAAGAAGCCTGACAAACGCGACATCACTGACTGGGTGCAGGATATCTATGAGGTGGTATTGGGCTGGACATTCCGCCATCCGTGGCTGACAATAGGAGGCAGCATCGTACTTGTTGCCACCACTTCACTTATCTTCCTGACGCTGAAGATAAGGCAGTTCCCCTTCGCTGACCGTGCCCAATTCGCTTGCGAGATATTCCTTCCGCAAGGAGCGGGCTTGGATAAGACGAAAGCTATCACAGAAGCCTTGCGCGACTCGCTCGCCAAAGATGAGCGCGTGACGAGCGTCACTACCTTCATGGGTTGCGCATCGCCACGATTCCAAATGAGCTACGAGCCACAGTTAGGAGGAAAGAACTTCGCACAGCTCATTGTCAATACGACAAGCATACAAACAACCTTTGAGATACTCAATGAGTATGCTCCCCGCCTGAGCAACTATTGGCCTGGTGCTTATGTTCGCTTCAAGCAGATGGACTACTTACCTGTTCCCACATACGAGTATCGCTTCTATGGGAACAATCTGGACAGCATCCAACTTGCTGCCGAACGGTTGATGGAGAGGATGCGTCAGATGCCTGAGCTGGAATGGGTGCATACCGATTACGACCAGACATCACCCATTACCGACATCGTCCTTGACCCTGTCACGGCCTCACAACTTGGCATCACACGCACAACTGCTGAATTGCAACTCGCGCTGCAGACGGGTAAGACACAGGTGGCTTCTATATGGGAGGAGAACTATGAAGTGCCCATTGTGCTTCGTGACAAGCAAACGGAACAAATGCAATTGAGCGACATCGAGAATCTCTATATCACTCCATTGGCACAACCGCTCAGCAGTGTTCCACTGCGTCAAGTGGCAGACGTAAAGACACATTGGTTGCCCACCAATATCATACATCGCAATGGCGAGCGTTGCATCACTGTGACGGCAGAAAACAAACGTGGAGTTCTTGCCGCTAAAGTGCAGAAGGACATCCAGAACATACTTGAGAAGGATTTCGTGCTGCCTACAGGTGTGAGATACGAGATAGGCGGCGAACCCGAAAAGAACTTGGAGACAGTGCCCGAAGTGGCTCTGGGCTTAAGCATCGCCCTGGTTATTATATTCTTCTTCCTGCTCTTCAATTTCCGTCGTTTCGGCTTGACGGGTGTCTGCATGGCAGCTATTCTGCTTTCCTTGCCAGGTGCAATGATAGGCTTAGGTATTGCCGATATCACACTGGGCCTGACGAGTCTGTTCGGCTTCATTACATTGATGGGCATTATCATGCGTAACGAGATTCTTATCTTTGAGCATGCCGACCAAATGATTGCAGAAGGCTTGACAGTCCGCGAGGCGGCTTTCGATGCTGGCCGTCGCCGTATGGTACCTATCTTCCTTACCACAGCCACCACTGCCGTTGGTGTAATCCCGATGATATTGGGCGGCTCATCGTTCTGGGTACCTGTAGGCATTACCATCTTTGCTGGCGGTATCGGTACGCTTATACTCGTGGTAACTGTACTGCCTGTCGTCTATTGGAAGTTGAACCAGAAGACACAACACATCACGACAAAACCAAACACTCAAAATCCCGCTTAATGTACAAAAATCTCCCATTTCATCGAATGAAACGCTATACTTTATTCATTATAATGCTCATCTTGGCAGGTATGAATGTATCTGCACAGAAGTTGACTTTGGAACAGTGTCTTGAGCGAGCCAGACAGAACAATCATGAGTTGCGCAATGCCGCCTTTGAAATTGAGGCAGCATCGGAGCAGAAGAAAGAAGCCTTTACCAATTACTTTCCACGCATCAGTGCCAATGTCCTGGCTTTTCGTTGTTTCGACGAGTTGGTCAAGGCAGACGGTACATATCCGCAAGAGATTGGAGCCATCAGCGACCAGTTTATTCCTCTGATTGGCACACCATTCAGCATTTCCGAACTAAACAGGGGTTACTCTGTTGCAGCAACGCTCGTCCAGCCTCTTTATCATGGCGGGCAGATTGTATATGGCAACAAACTGGCTAAGGTTCAACAGGATGTGATGACCCTGAAACAGCAACTGACAGAGAAGGAGGTGCTGCAAAAAGTTACTGAATGCTACTGGCAACTGGCTTGTGTGCGCTACAATTTGAGCACCATCGAGGCTGCAGAGAAGCAGGTAGAAGCGGTGATGGCTCAAGTGGAACTCTTTCTTAAAGCCGGTGTAACGACGCGCAACTCATCGCTCAAAGTGCGGTTGCGTCAGCAGGAACTTTCCAGCAATCGCCTCAAGCTGGAGAATGCCGACCACGTCTTGCGTCTGCTGCTTGCGCAGCAAATAGGCATCGAGCCAGCTATTGCTGACAAGGATTTCGACATCATCGTTGAGGACAAGGCAGTGGAACAGCCCATCGAGGCAACAGAAGGAGCTTTGAGCCTGTCGCCGAATCATCGCGAGGAACTCCAGTTATTGGGCAAAGCGGTAGAGGCCCAGGCACTGCAAGTCAAGATAGAGCGTGGCAAGCATCTACCGCATCTGGCTGTCGGGCTGGCAGGCTACCATACTGGCCTCGGAGGCTTCTCTGATGGAGCCAAATCCTATCTGCACACCAACATGAACAATGGCCTCGTTTTCGGCACGCTCTCCATTCCAATCAGCGACTGGTGGGGTGGCAGTTATGCGATGAAACGGCAGAAAATTAAACTTCAGCAGGCAAAGGACGAGCAGGAGAATGCACGCCAGATGTTGCAGATAGACATCGAGCGGGCGTGGACGACTCTGCAGGAAGCCTACAAGCAGACACAGATTGCTCAGGCCAGCTGCGACGAGGCTGCCGAGAACCTGCGCATGTCCACCGATCAGTACCGCATGAGTACCTGCACCCTGACCGACCTACTCGATGCCGAAACGCTGAACCGCCGGGCACAGAACGACCTCGCGCAGGCAAAGGCTAATTATCAGATTGCCCTTGCCGACTACCGTAGAAAAGCGCTTTAAGGATTGATTCATCGTTAGGCCTCCGCAAACACCAAATACCACCTTATCCAACGCCCTATAGGGAAATGACTATCGCCCTATAGGGGAATGAGCAACGCCCTATAGGGGAATGAACAACGCCCTATAGGGGAATGGGAAGCCCTCTATGGAGCGTTTATTATGCTTTTTCTTCGCAACATTAGGAGGATAACGAAAAAAAGTGTATCTTTGCAAAGCAAATTCACAAATTTCGCTTTATGAAAAGATTGTTTATTGCTTTGCTCTGCTTCCTCTCCCTAATTTGCAGTGCACAAAACGCCGAGTTCTTCACTCCCGTTCATCAGAATGCTTTGCGACTCCCGGCAGTCCCCCTCGTCACTGTTGACCCGTACTTCTGCCTCTGGAGCAAGTATGACCACCTCTACGACGGCAGCGTCACACATTGGAGCGGTGTAAAAAAGCCTCTCAATGGCGCCATCTATGTGGACAACAAAGCCTATCGCTTTATGGGTGAGAGTATGGAAGGCATCTACCCTATGGCTTCCGAGCAGGCTTGGACAGGCAAGTACGTCACATCCAAACCATCAGGTTCCTGGACAGACATCGATTATGATGACAGCAGCTGGCAAAGCGGCGAAGCTCCCTGGGGCGGAGGCGACGACGGCTACAACAAGACAGTGAAGACCCCTTGGTCTGGCGGCAATGTCGATATCTACGTACGTCGCAACTTCACCCTCGACGAAATTAACCCCAACGCCCTCTACTATTTGATGTATAAACACGATGATGTCTTCGAACTCTACATCAATGGAACGAGAGTCGTTTCAACCGGCGAGACATGGGACGTCTCAGGAACCGCAATCCAAATCGACAGGAGCCTGCTACGGACAGGCAACAACGTGCTCTCCTGCCACTGCCACAACACCACCGGCGGTGCCTATGTCGATATGGGCATCTACCTGAGCGTCCTCGAAGAAGCAGAACAGAAATCATGCACCGTCACCGCCACCAGCACCTACTACACCTTCAAGTGCGGCGGCGTCGACCTTGATGTTGTCTTCACCACACCGCAAGTAATGGACGACCTGACCCTCTTCTCTACGCCCATCACCTACATCTCATATCAGGCCAAATCCAATGACCGTAAAGCCCACAAAGTGCGGGTCTACCTGCAGACAAGCGCCGAAATGGCAGTCCGGAATGCCAGCCAAGCTACCACAACCAGTCGCAAGACCATCAATGGCTATGATTACTTCTATGGAGGCCTCACTTCACAAAGCGTTCTGTCTCAGACAGGAGACCTCATTGACTGGGGCTACGTCTATTTCTTTAATGACAAAAAAGACGGGCACAGCCTAAAGCTTGGAGAACACGACGCACTGCTTCGTGAGTTTGCAAGCACAGGCACAACCACCAGCTCAGTTATCAAGAAAAACAGTCCTGGAGGCACCTACTACAGCATCGTATATAACGATAGCCTCGGCACAGTAAACACGAGCGGCAAACGCGCCTTCGCTATGATAGGCTATGATGATGTCTACTCCATCCAATACTTCAACTCCAACAGAAGAGGCTATTGGTCGAACAATGGTAAGACAAAAATCACCACAAGATTCGAGGACCTCTACGCAGGTTACGAGGACATCATGAGAAGATGCCGCTCCGTGGACCAGCAAATCTATATGGATGGATATGATGTAGGCGGCGCAAAATATGGCGAAATACTGGCAAGCGTCTATCGTCAAACCAATGCCGCGCACAAACTTTTCACCGACAGCAAAGGAAACCTCATGTTCATGAGTCGTGAGAACAATTCTGGCGGATTCATCAACACACTCGATGTGACTTACCCATCGCAACCACTATACTGGACATACTCTACAGCATTGGCCAAGGCGATGATTACTCCTGTCTTTGAATACAGTGCATTGGGCAAATGGAACTACGACTTCCCTAACCACGACCTCGGGCACTATCCTCAGGCCAACGGCAACCATTATGGCAATCCAGCCGACGGCAGCGGCAGCACAATGCCCGTAGAGCAAAGCGGCAACATGCTCACACTTGCAGCCATCATCGCTAAAATTGACGGCGATCTCGAATACCTTCGCAAATATCTGCCATACATGACCAAATGGGCTAACTATCTCGTTGAAAATGGAAAAGACCCAGCTAACCAACTCTGTACAGACGACTTCATGGGACATAGCGCACGCAATACTAACCTCGCAGCCAAAGCCATCATGGGCGTCATGAGCTACAGCGAAATACTTCACATGCTGGGTGACGACGAAGGGGCCGATGAATATAAAGCCAAAGCACTGGATATGGCAACATTTTGGAAAAGGAATGCCCTTTCCACAACTGGCGGCCGACACTACCTGCTCAACTTCGGAGCCAATGCCGACACATGGAGTACAAAGTACAATCTCGTATGGGACAAAATATGGGAATGGGACATCATGCAGGATGTTCGAACAACCGAAATCTCATTCTACACAAGTTATAAGATGAGAACATTCGGCCTGCCGCTTGATAGCCGAGGCGACCTCTGCAAAAGTGACTGGCAGATGTGGGTCATGGGCTTTGCAGACCAAGAGGCACAGAGAACGAAGCTCATCAACACACTATGGAAATACATTAACGAGACCAAATCGCGTGTCCCTGTCAGCGACAACCACTATGCAAGCGGTGGTAGTCAGGCAATGTTCCAAGCCCGAAGTGTTGTCGGTGGCTACTGGATGCGCGTCTTCGTTGAACAATTCCTTGCAGGCACCCTTACCGGCATAGAGACTCCAAGCCTCTCGCCCAACAACTCGAACGAGGATTATTACGACTTGCAAGGACGGAAATGGGCAACACTTCCGAAAGGCATCTTCATTAAGAACGGAAAGAAATATATAAACAAATAACTACTATGAGTATCAAAATGCACACACTCAGAACAGCATTACTCACCCTGTTCGCTTCAGCCTTTTGCTCTGGAGTATTACAGGCCGAAGAAGTCTATCGCGACAATCATGTACGCTTCACTCTCATTGACGAGGGTACTATTCGCCTTGAATATGCCCCCGACGGCAAGTTCGTCGACAACAAGAGCTTCGTGGCCGTGGTTCGTGAATACGACAACGTGCCACATAAAGCCTCTTTGGGTGGCAGCAAGGTGGTCATTACGACCAGTAAGTTCAAACTTACTTACAAGAAGGATGGCGCGCCACTAAGTGCAAAGAACCTCACCATCACCTCTGCTAAGACGCTCGGCACGACGTTCACCTGGACACCTGAGACAAAGCAGAAAGGGAACCTGAAGGGAACCTACCGAACCCTCGACGGCTACGATGGCGATATGTTCCAATACAGCAACCCCAAGCATCCCATGCCTTTAGAGGATGGCTTGCTCGCCACCGATGGCTGGACGCTTATCGATGACTCCAAGAATTATATCTTCGACGGCGCACAAGACTGGGATTGGGTAGCTGAGCGAACAAGCGCAGAAGGTGCACAAGACTGGTACTTCATGGCTTATGGACACAACTACAAAGCTGCCTTGAAGAGCTTCACGAAGTTCGCAGGCAAGGTGCCTCTGCCTCCACGTTACGCCTTCGGCTATTGGTGGAGCCGTTACTGGAGTTACAGCGACAAAGAACTGCGCGACCTCATCAGCGACTTCCATCGCCTCAACCTGCCACTCGACGTGATTGTCATCGATATGGACTGGCACCCCAACACGCCGGAAAGCGGCGGCGGCTGGACTGGCTGGGACTGGAACGAAAGCATCTTCCCTGA